>JBLNCO010000367.1:0-3957 GCA_050260715.1 Hyphomicrobiales bacterium
CTCCGTCACCTCCACCCGGAACGCCTGCGGCTTGCCGCGTCCCGCCCGGAAGTCGATCGTCACCGGCACGCGGAACACCGGGACGTTGTTCTCCGTCTTCTGCGTCTGCTTCACGTTCACCGTCGCGAGCTTCGCGTCCTCGTCCCAGCTCCAGCTCACCTTGAACTCCGGGTGCCCCGGCCGATACACCCACTGCTCGAAGAACCACTCCATGTTCCGGCCCGTCTCCGTGTCGATCGCGTTGATCAGGTCCTGCGTCACGACGTTCCCGTCCTGGTTCGTCGTCACGTACCGCTGGATCGACCGGAAGAACTGGTCGTCCCCGAGCACGCCGCGGAGAGTGTGGAGCACCATCGCGCCCTTCTCGTACAGGTGCCGGTCGAAGATGTCGATCGGGTCCCGGTACACGTTGTTCACGATGGGCCGCCGGTACCGCTCGGCGAGGTAGTCGTTCATCGTTTCGATGACGTACTGCCGGTACTCGTCCGTCCCGAAGTGGTGCTCGTACCACAGCACTTCGCAGTACGTGGCGAAGCTCTCGTTCAGCCACCCGTGCGACCAGTCCCGGCAGGTCAGCAGGTCGCCGAACCACATGTGCGCCAGCTCGTGTGAAACAAGCGAGTCGCTCGTATGGTCGCGCGCCGCCTTCTCGTCGAACAGGATGTTCTCCGTCATCGTCGTTGCGCTCGTGTTCTCCATCCCCCCGAACACGAAATCGCGCACGACGATCTGGCTGTACTTCGCCCACGGAAACTTCACGCCGGTCACCCGCTCGAACAGCTTCACCATCTCCGGCGTGTTCGCGAACGCCCGCTCGCCGGCGGGGACGTCCTTCTCCTCGACGTAGTAGTCGATGGTGAGGTCCGGCCGGCTCGCATCGATGCGGCTGAACTCGCCCGCCGCCAGCGTAATCAGGTAGGTCGAATGCGGACGTTCCTGCTTCCAGTGGTACGTCTTTGTCCCGTCCGCGTTCGCTTCTTCCGCCAGCAGCCGCCCGTTCGAAAGCGCGAACCAGTTGCCGGGTACCCGCGCCCGGATCTCGCTCGTCTGCTTGTTATTCGGGTAGTCGTAGCAGGGGTACCAGTAGCGCGAATCCTCGTCCTGCCCCTGCGACCACACCTGCACCGGCTTGTCCGGGTACCCCTCATCGGGCCCCACGAAGTAGAGCCCGATGCGCGGTGTCGCCTCGTACTCGATCGCCACCTGGAACTCGGAACCCCGATCCCGCGCGGGCGAAAGCTGCACGCGCACCCGCTCGCCGTCGTACGTAAACTTCGCCGGCGCCCCATCGACCCGCACCGCGCCGATGCGCATCTCCACGGCGTCGAATTCGACAGCATCGAGCCGATCGTTCTTCGCCGCGACCGTATGGGTCGCCGTCCCCCGCACCGTCTTCGCCGGCACATCGAGCGCCACGTCGAGCGCAATGTGCCGAATGTCTACCGGCCGGTCTCGCGGCCATTTCGCCCGGTCGCCGGGCAGGGCGTGTTCCGGCACGCGGTCGTCGTTGTCGCACCGTCGATTCCAGCTGTTCCAGGTAGGCATTGGTCCTCAGGCGTCGTGGTCTCCCGGGCTCCCTGCCGCTCCACGCGCAGCCCGGCCCGGTCGTGCCTGCAATCTTGCCACCCCCGGTCCCACCCCGCACCCGCCACGCACGCCAGGAGTCGCGGCCCACCGCGGCCGCTGGATGTGCCACCTACTCCCCTCCCGGACCACCCACGTCCCCCAAGGCTCCCCCTGCCACCGGGAGAAGGGCCCGGGACACAAGATGCCTCCGGCCCGCACCTCCTTTCCACCGGGACACGCGGCGGTCAGTACCGCGACCGATAGGGAGCGCACCGCATCAGGCGTCCCCGCGCCCTTCCGCACTGCCCGGGCGCCCCAACGTCCACACAGTCAGGTAAGGCCCGAGGCTTTCCCTACAACTTCAGCCCCAGCAGCTCCCGCGTCACCACCCCGTCCTTCACTGTCACGTGCACCCAGGTAATCCGCAGCTTCACCCGGCGGCCCTTCTCCTCGATCCACACCTCGTCCCCCTTCTCCCACCGGTAGTCCGAGTCGATCGTCGCCCAGTGCTCGCCCTTGCTCCCGCTGAACGGGTCAGCCTCGTAGAAGTCAGTCCGCATCTCCCTCTCCTTTCGATCAGTATCCCTTCGTCCAGCCCACGATCTTGCCCGGGAGGATCGATACCACCGTCCGCAGCTCCGGGTACTGCGCGATGTACTGCTCGACCTCCCGCTTGTCGATGTATCGGCTCGTAATCGCCCGGATCTCCCCGTCGACCCACGGCTCGTCCGTCGCGATCACCGCCCGCCCGCGGAGTGTCACCGCCGCGAACGGCTTGCCCTGCTCCTGCACCGTAAACGAACACCGCGGGTCGGCGGCGAGGTTTCGCACCCATCGCCGCTCGGCCCCGGTCCAGATCGTCACCCGCTCGTCGTCGTACCGGAACCACACGGGCACCCCGTGGGGCGCGCCCTGCGGCCCGATCGTCCCCACCACGCCCGTGAGCGGCCGCGCCAGGAACGCGCGGATCTCGGCCGGTGTCATCCCTGGTTCGCGCTCGCCCGCAGCTGCTCGGCCGCAAGCCGGGCCGCGTTGCTGTAGTTCCCCGCGATGATCCCGCCGTCCGGGTACACGACCGTCCCGTTCATATACCGTGATTCGTCCGCAGCCAGGAACACCGCCACGTTCGCCACGTCCGCAGGGTCCCCGATGTACCCCACCGGAGCCCGGTCGATCAGCATTTGCCGCGCCTGCTGGTTCTCCCGCAACCGTGCCGTCATGTTCGTATCGATGAACCCCGGCCCGATGCCCGTGCAGGTGATGCCGTACGGTGCGCATGCCATCGCGAACGACTTCACGAGCTGTTTCACGCCGCCCTTGCTCGCGCAATACGCCGGGCTCGAAGCGCTCCCCCACTCAGCCATGATGCTGGCGATCGCGATCAGCCGGCCGCCCTGACTCTGCGCTCGCATCTGGTTCGCCGCCGCCTGCAACGTGAAAAACACGCCCTTCAGGTTAATGTCGATCGTCCGGTCCCACTCCTCTTCGGTCATCGAAAAGCAGTCCGTATCCCGCTCGGCAACCCCGGCGTTCGCCACGGCGATATCGACCCTCCCGAACTCCGCTGCTGCTGCCTCGATGAGCGCCTGCACGTCCGCCCGCTTCGAAACGTCGCAGATGCGCGTGAGCGCCCGCCGCTCCTGCTGCTTCACCAGCCGCGCCGATTCCTCGAGCCCGGCGGGGTCGACATCCGCCAGGACCACGTCGGCGCCTTCCTGCGCGAACGCCACCGCCATGCCCCGCCCATTCCCGGAGGCGGCGCCCGTCACCACCGCGATCTTCCCTTCGAGCCGGCCCATGTATCCCTCCTGTCGCCGTTCCGTGACCGCGAAGTCTACAGGCACCATGTTCGCGTCGATAGGGAATTGCCACCTCCCCCGCCCTTCGCTGCGCGCCCTCACCCACCCCGGGCCACGACAATGCCGCCATGGCACGATTCGTCCTCTTCGGACAGGGCATCTACTACCTCGTCACCGGCGCCTGGGCGCTCCTCGGCATCCGCTCGTTCCAGGCGGTCACCGGACCCAAGACCGACCTCTGGCTGGTCAAGACCGTCGGCGCCCTCGTCACCGCCATCGGCGCCGTCCTGACGCTCTCGGCCCTTCGGCGCCGGCCGCCGGCCGAGATGCGCCTCCTCGCCACCGGCAGCGCTGTCGGCCTCGCCGCCATCGATACCGTGTACGTCCGCCGCGGCCGCATCAGCCCCATCTACCTCCTCGACGCCCTCGCCGAACTGGCACCACTCGCCACCTTCGCCCTCAAGTGGCCCAGCCGCCAGCGAATCCGCAGCCTCTAACCACGCTCCGGAACGAGTCGCGGCCCACCGCGGCCGGCGCGTGGCACCCCCCCTCCCCTCCCAGACGCGTTCCCGAAACCCCCGGAGTCGCGGCC
>JBLNCO010000368.1:0-4280 GCA_050260715.1 Hyphomicrobiales bacterium
GAGCGACCCCATCGCCCGTTCGTAGTACGGCGCGAGTTCCGCGGGGCTGATGGGCCAGCCCACGCCGCCGTTCACCGAGCGGGACTCGAGGTCCACCGCGTCCAGCGGCCGCACGCGAAGGCCCGTTTCCGCGGTCCAGTGGCTCGAAGTGCCGCCGAACGCCCGCCGCCGCGATGCCTCCAGGGGGAAGGGGTAGCCGACGCTCTCGCCGCGCAGCAGCTCGTTCGCGGGGCCGTGGGTTCGCCGGTCGCCGCTCTCGAGCAGGATGACCCGAATGCCGGCTTCGCGGAGTTCGCGCGCGATCGTCAGCCCGGCAGGGCCCGTGCCGATGATGCAGACCTCGCTTCGCAGCGTGATGCCGCCCGGCAGGCGGTTACCGGAGATGAGCATCCCGGGCCATCTTTGTCGGTGGCGTGCCGCCGGCCTTCCGGCGGGAGGCCAGCTCGCTCGTAAGCGCCGAGGTGTACGAAAGGTCGTAGGCCACGCTGAACGCGTTCATCGCCAGCCCGGTGGCGCCCAGCCGGTACAGCAGCCGCGCGGCAAGCGTTGCGCAGGTCACGCCGATCGGATGCGAGCGAGGCCGACCGAGCAGCACCCGCGCCGCCAGCAACGCGGCGTGCCGTTCGCCGAGCTCCCGTTGCTTCACCGCGAGGTAGCGCATGTGGGGGTACATCTCGTCGATGCGGACGTCGAAATGCGCGTACGCCCGGGGAATCGCAAGCCACGCCTCGAGCGTGCGCTCCGAGTAGTGCCAGGCGATGGCATCGGGGATGAACACGAACTTCGTGCCCAGCAGGTGCAGCCGGAGCCCGAACTCGTCGTCTTCCGCGCGTTTGAACGCGTCGTCGAAGCCGCCGGCAGCGAGGAATGTCGCCCGGAGCATCGCGTTGTTGCCCGTGTGGAACTGGCGCCAGGTCGGCTGGTAGCGGCCGCGAAGCATGTCGTCGGCTTCGTGCTTCGCCTGCTGCGCCTCCCAGCGGTTCCAGGGAGTGGGTTCCCAGTCCGCCGGCTCCACGAACGGCCCGAACGTGACAACGTGCGTGGCATCGCCGGAGTCGCTCTTGAGCCCGCCGATCAACGTCTGGAGCAGCCGCCAGTCGGGCCGGACATCGTCGTCGATGAACACGATGAACTCGGCTTCGCTCGCGGCCACGCCAAGGTTGCGGGCGCGCGCCGGCCCCGAGGAGTGCTCCTGGCGAACGAACCGAACCCCGAGCGCCGCCGCGAGTTCGCCGTCGATGGTCTGTTCGGCCGGGACGTCGCTGCCGTCGTCGACCACCACAACGCCGAAGTCCCGGTACGACTGTTCGGCGAGCCCCTCCAGGCACCGCCGCAGGGCAACGGGCCGGTTTCGGGTGGCGATGACAACGCCGGTTTCGGGCGCTGCGGTCACGGGGCATCACCCCGGGGCTCAATGCGGATGGGCACGAAGTGAGAAACGAGGCTGGTCATCGTGCACTGGATATCTGCGAGGCATCGAAAAGTTGTGTTTACCAGGTGCTGGCGGCCAATCCAGTGGCTACGGACTCCCGAGCCGCGCCTCGATCCACGGGATGATCAGCTCGATCAGCCGGTCCCGGGGGTCGGCGAGCTTGCGGCCGTCTTCGCCGACCGGGTGCAGGTAGTGGTCGGCCCACGGCAGCTGGACGAACTGCTTATCCGTCGCCGCGCACTTCTCGACGATCTCGAACTGCTCCGACGGGAAGATGTCGCAGTCGCCGTCGGCGTAGACCACGAGCGTCGGGATGGTGACGTGCTGGATGGTGTCGGGGAGGTCGGCCTGCGAGCTCAGGCCGCTCCACGTCGAGAGCCACGCCGCCGGCGCCATGATGCGCGCCAGGCCGCCCGGGCCGTAGTTCCCGATGATGGGGTCGCCGGGCGAGAAGATGCTCCCCAGCGGCCGCCGGTTTGGTTCGATCTTCGGGTCGAGGTACGCGGGGTTGGCCAGCGTGCGATAGATGACCATGTAGCGTCCCAGCCAGCGCCGCCGCGCGACGAACCCACGCTCCTCGGCGGACAGGCTCCCATAGCTCTCTTCGCGATAGCGCTCGCGGAAGTAGTTCTGCTCGGCGATCCACTCCCGCGCGATGGCATCGAGCCGCCGGTTCCGCTCGCGCTGGCGCTCGCGGTACTCCGCGACCCAGGCGGGGTCGTAGTTGCTGGGGTTGGGCCATTCGCGGTAGCCGTTTGCCGGGTTGTACATGTCCCAGCGCGGGTCGCAGCTCGTGGGGTCCGATTCGTCCGTCACGCTCGGGTCGAGCACGTTCAGCATGAACCGCCCCTCGCCGAGGTGCGCCGCGACCGCGATGTACAGGTCGCCGGGCGGCATGTTCTCGTCGCGCAGGTTCACGGGGTCGCCCGAAGGGGTGGCGGTGAGCCGCTCCGCGGGCGGCCGCCCCGCCTGGGACTGATAGAACGCCAGCAGCGAGCCGCCGCCGCTATTCCCGAGAAGCACGATGCGCTCGAAGCCCTGCGCCTTCAGGTAGCGCATGCCGGCTGCGATATCGAATAGCAGCCGCTCGTGGATCATGTGGGTGTCGTTGTTCAGGTAGCGGCTGTTCTGGCCGAAGACGGCATAGCCGCGCGCGGTGAGGCCTGGCACGACATAATGGCGCGTGAACTCTCCGCGCGGGTGCATGAGGTACACGCACGTCTTCGGCTCCGAGACCGGTGGCCGGTAGAGTATGCCGAAGCTCTGAGCCGTGTCGGTGGCTTCGAGCCAGACCACGTCCCGGCGGACGGCGGGGTCGAGCTCGGTGAACGCAAAGGGCAGGCGCCGCACGCGCTCGCCTTCGGGCTGAGTCATCGCTGCCTCCTGTGGCGCGTACTCTCGCACTCCCCCGCCGCGGAACGCAAAACCCGGCACCGCCTGCGAAACGTCGTCGAAATGTCCGGCTGGTATTGTCGGGGCGTCCCCTTCCGGCCCGCGCGCAGCGGCGAGCATTCGGGGGCGAAGGAGTGGCTACCCCATGGCCGTCAAAGCGTTCGTCCTCATCGTGGTGGACCCGGCAAAGACCATCGAGGTGTACAACCAGCTGAAGGCCATGGGCGGCATCAGCGAGGTCTACCAGGTGATGGGCCCCTACGACATCGTCGCCGTCGTCGAAGTGCCCACGCTCACCGAGGTCCCGGCGGTCATCAGCCGCAACATTCGCGGCGTGGCCGGCATCGAAAGCACGACGACCTGCGTCACCTTCCCGGAGCCGAACTCGGGCGCGAAGTAGACGGCCTCAGTCTCCGTTGCTGATCGCGGGGAGCACGGTCCGGAACTTCAGGATGGGCCGCGACGAGCCGTCGCCGCCCGATGCGGGAACGGCGCTCGCGTCCTTACTCAGGTACTGGGCCGCCACCCACCCTTCGCCCACGGGTGATGACACCCGGATCCACAGCCTGCCGCCCTTCTCGACCGGTCCCTCGGTGACCGTGAGCTTGGTGCCATCTGCCAGGCAGTCGATGATGGCGCTGGTGATCCCCGGGCTCTTTCGTAGGTTCAGGCAGTCGCCCTGGGCCGAAACATGGACGGGATCGCCCACGCGGATGGTGGTCAACCCGCCAGAGCCGACCCTGCCGCCTGCGGGCGCGGGGTCCGCGTCGCCGGCTTCGATGCGGTAGATGTGGAAGTTGAGCCCGTTGCGCGCCGCGGCCGCGGCGGGGTCGTAGTTGTCGCGAACCGACACCATCTCGTCCCAGTTCGCGTTCGAATCGACCACCCGGAACGTTCCGTCGCCGTGGTTGTCGAGCACGATCGCGGTGTGCAGCCCGGGGTAATCGGCGTCCGGCGCGGTGTTGGCGTCATCGGCAATCTGGATGATGTCGCCGGTGCGCGCGTCGGCCACCGAGACCTCGATGGCGCCCGCTTCGAAGAAGCCTTCGCGGTAGTCGAAGCCAACCTGCTTGCCGGTGGCTTCGAACACGACCTGCTGCATGAAGGTCCAGCACTGGCCGCCCCATTGGCCATCGTAGGAGAGGGCGACGGCGGCGATGCCATCGTAATCAGCGGGAGGGGGCGCGGCGTGGGCGGGCGTGCGGTCCACGAAGAGGACTGCGGCCAGCGCGACGAGAAGGCCGGCGAACGCCAGCCGGACTTGCGGAAACGGCATCCAGCACACCTTACGGTGGGATTCCTGAGGGCTCTGGTCACCCTAACCAAGGTCCCGCTAAGTGGCAAACCTCACACAAGACTGTCGTGTTGCGTTTCAGGGACATAACGGGGCGGTCTCGGGGAAAGCCCGGGCCTGCACCGCCGGGCCGTTGCCCCCCACGGCGCTGCACGCCAGCAT
>JBLNCO010000369.1:0-4365 GCA_050260715.1 Hyphomicrobiales bacterium
CTGCGCGAAGCAGGCGCACTGGAACGTTCGCGGCCCAAACTTCCAGGGGCTGCACGAGCTCTTCGACCTCATCGCCGCGGAGACGCGGCGCTGGTCCGACCTGCTGGCCGAACGCGCGGTAACCCTCGGCGGCACCGCCCACGGCACCGTCCAGGACGTTGCGTCGGGCAGCAAGCTCAGCCCCTTCCCGACCGACGAGCGGAACTGGGAGGCGCTCTGCAAGCAGATGCACAGCCGCATGCTCGCCGCGGCCGAGAGCTTCCGGACGTTGGCATCGAGCCTCGACGACGAGCTCGCCACGCAGGACCTCTGCATCGAGATCATGCGCGGCCTTGAGATGCGCGCCTGGATGGTCGACGCGCACCTCGGCATGAATAGCCGTTAGCCAGCCCCCCGGGCCGCACGAAAAAAGAGGAGGCGAAGCGCCTCCTCTTTTGTTGCCGGGCACGCCGCGGGCGCTAGTCGCGCTCGTTCGTGAGCCCGGTGTCCATGGTCCCGCGCTGCTGCACGAGCTCCTGTTCCATCAGTTCGCGCACGCGGAGCGAATGGAGCTCCGTCTGGTCCTGCGTACCGGTGCCCGCCAAATTGCGGTCGAGCGTCTGGATGCCGGGCTTGCGCAGGCGGTGCTCCTCCAGTTCATTCGCGGGGATCGAAAGGTGGACCCGTTCGCCTTCGTTCGAGGCGATGTAGGCGCAGCTCAGCCAGAATTCGGGGTCGCCGCAATCGAGTGCGAAGTAGCCATCCTTCACGCTCTGGACCCGGCCGGCTTCGCGGCCATCGGACGTGAGGACCTGCGTACCGGGTGCGGGATCGAACCCGCCCGTCCGCTCGATCATCTCCGGGCGAGCCAGCTCGGGCGGGCGGCCGGCCGTGGCCTGCTCCTGGTGTTCCTGCATGGACCGTTCGGGATCGAGACCAGGGTCGATGCTCATGCGTACCTCCGGGGGTGTAACCCCAACCGTTCGATCGTCGCCGGGAGGCGATCTCCGAAACCTAACAGCGGCCGCACGCGGGTTATCGGGGGCGTAGCGCGATTGCGATGCAATGGCAACCTTCCCCCGGTTCGCCGGGGCCAGCAGTTCCCATCATCGGGAAACCCCTGATATTCACCCGATCTCCCCCGCCGACGATCAGAGCAGGGACTCTGCCAGGGGGAGCTGGATCGTGTCACGAATCACCGCCGTCCGAAGGACACTGCGCCACCCGAACGACCTCGGGCTCCAAATCAAGCTCCAGATCGGCTTCGCAGCCGTCATCGGGCTCATGGTCATCGCCGTGGTGTTCGCGCTGGTATCGCTTCGTGGGGCCGCGGGCGACGCCGATGCCATGTACAACGAGAATTTCCAGACGTTCGCCACGCTCGAGGCCGCCAAAGAAGACATGCTCATGGCGAACAACCGCGCGATGGACGCGCTGCTCGCGCCGGTGGCGAACGAAGTTGGCCCAAAGGCAACGGAGAGCTCGAACTACCTGAACGCGGCCGAAGAAAAGCTCGTCCAGTTCCGCAGCACCCTCACCGACGACGTCGTCAAGCGAAAGACCGACGAGACGCTGACCGAAATCCAGAAGCTGCGCACCCTGCGCGACGAAGTGTTCAACGAGGCACGCACCGGCGACATGGCGCGGGCGCGCATGCTCAACGCCGACGGCGCGAACGGTGAGCTTTCGGCCAACGCCCAGGGCGAAGTGGTGGTGCAGGACGTGGGCGAGCTGACCCGGCTGCAACTCGCCTCGGCACGCGAGCGCTTCGAGAACACCCGCGATTCGGCGCGCCGCGCGCAGCTCGTGAGCGGCGTGATCGCGATCATGGCGGCCGTCTGCGGGATGGCCGGCGGGGTCATCCTCGCCCGCAACGTAAAGCGCTCGGTGTCGGTCGTCGTGAACCGGCTCGAAAGCCTCGACAACAACTGCATGGCCGGCCTGCGCGAAGGGATCAAGGCGGTCGCGAACGGCGACCTCACGCTGGAAGTGCGGCCGCACACACCGCACATCGAGAACTTCGCGCGTGACGAAGTGGGCCGGGCTTCGGAGAGCGTGAACCGGATCATCGATGGGCTGGCGGAAACCATCGAGGCGTACAACCAGGCGCGGGTGAGCCTCGCCGAGCTCGTGGGTGGCGTGCGCACGAATGCCGCGTCGATCCTCGGCGCTTCCGAGCAGCTGCGCGAGGCTTCGGACCAGATGGCCGCGGCCACCAGCCAGATCGCCAGCTCCATCAATGAAGTGACGCGCTCGGCGGTCACCCTTTCGACCATCTCGCAGGATTCGGCGCAGGAAATCGAGCGCGTGGCCGCAGGCTCGCAGCAGCTCGCCGCGGCGGCCGATGGCAACGCCAGCCAGGCGGGCCGCTCGCGCGATAGCGCCGTCGAGATGGGCGAGCGGATTGGCATGGTGGCATCGGCTTCGCAGGAAGTAGCGAAAGCGGCCGAGTCCTCGCGCACCGCGGCGTTGCAGGGCCAGGAGGCCGTGGGCCAGGCGGTCGGCAGCATGGCCGCTATCGCCGACGCGGTCGAACGGGCGAGCAGCACCGTGAACCAGCTCGGCGAGTACGGCAAGCAGATCGGCGACATCGTGAAGACGATCGACGAAATCGCCTCGCAGACGAACCTGCTGGCGCTGAACGCGGCGATCGAGGCCGCGCGCGCCGGCGAACAGGGCCGCGGCTTCGCGGTCGTCGCCGAGAACGTGCGGAACCTCGCGGAGCGCGCGTCGGTTGCCACGAAGGAGATCTCCGAGCTGATCTCGAGGGTGCAGGACGGCACGCAGGAGGCCGTTCGCGCCATGGAAGCGGGCGTCCGCGATGTCCAGCGGGGCCGCGAGATCACCGGCCAGGCGGGCCAGTCGCTGGAGGCGATCATCGCGTCGGTGCAGCAGTCGGCGGTGCAGATGCAGCGCATCGCGGCCGACGTGCAGGGTCTCGCTTCGGGGGCGGCGAACATCATCGAGGCCGCCGAGGAGATCGCGTCGTCGGCGGTGCAGTCGGCGGCGGGCGCGAGCGAAATGGCCGCCGGCACCTCGCGCGTGACCGACGCCATCCTGCAGGTGTCTTCGACGAGCGAGCAGACCTCGGCTTCGGCGGAAGAGGTGTCGGCGTCGACGGAGGAGCTTTCGGCGCAATCGCAGGAGCTGGCCGCGACGGCGAACCAGATGCGCGAGCTGGCCGAGGCGCTGAACCACGCCGCCGCGCGCTTCAAGCTGGCTTAGCGGACGCGCAGTGGACAGCAGGGAGGGGGTGGCCGCGGCCACCCCTTTTTTTGCGTTGCGCGCTAGCTCCTTGCGTTGCGCGCTAGCAGTTGCGTTTATTTCGATTGATCAGGCACGATTGGTGGAGAACCACGCGGAGCGAGAGAGATGGCAGCCAGCACGAGGCCAGGACCGATCGCGGCTACTCCCGACCTGCAGCAGCAGGCGCGAGTGCTCGCCCATAAGCTTCGGTCCGCTCCAGCGCCTTCGCTGCTGCTGGAAGACCACGAATGCAGCGAGCTGCCTCCGGCCCTGGCCGAGCTCCTGCGTCAGGCACTCGAGGAGCTCAGCCGCGGCCGGAGCGTCCAGCTGCTGGCCACCGGCGGCGAGATGACCACGCAGCAGGCCGCGGACTACCTGAACGTTTCGCGCCCGTATCTGATCCGCCTCCTGGATCGGGGAGAGCTTCCATTCCGGCGCACAGGGACACACCGGCGGTTGCGCATTGAGGATGTCGAGCGGTATCGCGCCAGGCGGTCTGCGCGGCGGGCCGAGCTGCTGCACGAGATGGTGCAGGAAGCGGAAGAACAAGGGATGTACGGGAAGGGGGCGTGACCCCGGTCGCGCTCCTCGATGCCAATGTTCTCTATCCGATCGCCTCTTGCGACCTGTTGCTGCGCCTCGCCGAAGCCGATGTCATTCGGATCGCCTGGAGCGATCGCATCCTCGATGAGGTGTTCCTGGCGCTCGAACGGGATTGGGGGCGTGAGGGCCGATGCTCGCCGCCGGCGATGGAGCAGGGCTTCCCGGACGCGTTGGTCGAGGCGGCGGGCTTCGAGGCGCGCGTGCCGGAGGGCGTCGATGCAGGCGACCGTCATGTCGTCACGGCCGCGCTCTCTGCAGGGGCCACCGTAATCGTCACGAATAACGCATCGGACTTCCCCGCCGAAGCGCTCGGACCACTTGGCCTGGGAGCCCAATCTCTCGACGAGTTTCTGCTCTCGCTACTGGAGGATCGTCCCGACGCGATCGCCGCCGCGCTCGAAGCGCAGGCCTCGGCGCTGAAGAACCCGTCGCGGTCGGTCGCGCTGGTCGTCGGGGCACTCGGCCGTTCGGCCCCGCGGTTCGCCGAACGGCTCGCCGAGCTGGGACTGCTCGGGTAGCCCCGGCGCGGTGCTCCCG
>JBLNCO010000370.1:0-12748 GCA_050260715.1 Hyphomicrobiales bacterium
GACACGCTCGAGTTCCTCCGGCGGGGCGGGCGCATCGGGCGCGCACGGTCGCTGCTGGGGTCGCTGCTCAGCATCAAGCCGCTCCTCCACGTCGAAAACGGCGAGGTCGCGCCCTTCGAGCGGGTGCGCACGCGCGGCCGGGCTATCGAGCGGCTGTTCGAACTCGCGACCGCGGATCGCTCGCTGAAGCGCGCGTTCGTCGGCTGCGGCAGAAACGACGAAGAGGCGCGCGCGTTCCTCGAGCGGCTGCGGCCGGCCCTCCCCGACACAGAGCTTCACCTCGCGCAAATCGGCCCGGTGGTCGGCGTGCATACGGGCCCGAACGTGCTGGGCGTTGCGCTCATCGGAGGCGAACGGTGACCGCGGTCGAGCGGGAGCGGTTGCGGCGGGTCTTCCAGCTCGAGCTGGAGCGCGGCTGCACGAACGAGGTGGTCATCGGGGGCCTCGACCGCATGCTCATCCAGATGGCCGAGGACGGGCTCATCGAAATCGGCGGCGGGCTGCAGCGCATGGTCCGCGAGCTGCCCCCGGGCGGCTATCGCGCGCTGGACGGCGAACGGCGGCGCGCCTGGCTCCTGGCGACCATCCGCGCCCTCGCTGCCGGCGACCGGCCCGCAGCACCGCCTCCGCCCGCGCACCGCGCGCCATCGCCGCCCGCGCGGCGCCCGGCGGCCACGCGCGAACCGGTCCCCCTGCGCCCCGGGCAGGCCGCCAGGCCCCGGAGCGCGCCCTCACCGCCGGAAAATCGAGAGTCGAAACGCGAAACTCGCTCGTCCGCCAGCCGCCAGCCGGCAATCGCCGAGCGGCAGTCGTCCTCTCTTCGCCCCGACTCCCCGGTCTCCCGCCTGCCCGGGCTGGGCAAGGCCGCGGCGGCGAAGTTCGAAAAGCTCGGGGTGAGGAACGCGGGCGATGCGGTGTTCTACTTCCCGCGGCGCTACAACGACTTCACCGACCTCCGGCCGATCGCCGAACTGCAGCCATCGAGTGCGCCGCAGACGGTCATCGCGAATGTGTTTTCGGTGCGCGAAATGCGGTTCGGCCGGCGGGTGCGCGGCACCGAGGCCCTGCTGCAGGACCGCACCGGCGCGCTCAAGGTCGTCTGGTTCAACATGCCCTATCTCACGCGGCAGCTGCAGGACGGCCAGGCCGTCGTGGTGTCCGGGAAGGTGCGCGCCTTCCGCGGGCGGCTGCAGATGGAGAACCCGGAGGTCGAGCCCGCCGACGCCGACCTGATGCACACCGGCCGGTTCGTGCCGGTGTACCCGGCGACGCAGGGGCTCAGCCAGCGGACCATCCGGCGGGCGGTGAAGGAGGCGGTCGACCAGCTCGCCGACCAGGTGCCCGACCCGGCGCCCGAATGGCTGCGCCGCGAGCAGCACCTCGCGCCAATCGCGGGGGCCATCCGCGTGCTCCACTACCCCGACAGCCTCGATGGCGCGGAAGAAGCCCGCCAGGAGATGGCGCTCCGCGAGTTCCTCGCGATCCAGGCGGCCGTCCTGATGCGCCGCGCGGAGTGGCAACAGGGGCGCGACGCACCGCGCCTCGAGCTCGGCGACCTGCGCGAGCGCTTCCTCGGCTCGCTCCCGTTCGAGCTCACGAAGTCGCAGGCCGTGGCGCTCGACGAGATCCTGCGCGACATCCGCGGACCGCACCCGATGCTCCGGCTGCTCCAGGGCGACGTCGGCTCCGGGAAGACGGTCGTGGCGTTCGCGGCGATGCTGGCGGCGGTCCGCTGCGGCTACCAGGCGGTGCTCATGGCGCCGACGGAAATCCTCGCCGAGCAGCACTACCGCTCGCTCGCGAGGCTGCTCGACGCCGGTGAAGGGACGGCGCTCGAAGGCGTGTTCGCTCCGCCCTGGCTCCAGGGCCGTTCCCTGCGCGCGCTGCTGCTCACCGGATCGCTCACGCCCCTGCAGAAGGAGCAGATCCGGAGCGATGCCGCGCACGGCGGCGCCGACATCGTCATCGGTACCCACGCGCTGCTCGAACCGGATGTGCAGGTCCCGCGGCTGGGCCTCGCGATCGTCGACGAGCAACACCGGTTCGGTGTGCTGCAACGCGCCAGGCTGCGCCAGAAGGGCGACAACCCGCACCTGCTGGTGATGACCGCCACGCCCATCCCGCGCACCCTCGCCCTCACCGTCTACGGCGACCTCGAGGTTTCGACCATCGGCGAGCTGCCGCCCGGCCGAAAGCCGGTCAAGACCCTCTGGGTACAGCCGCACGAGCGCGACCAGGCGTACGCGTTCCTGCGCAAGCGCCTCGACGCCGGCGAGCAGGCGTACGTGATATGCCCGCTCGTGGAGGAGTCGGAAGCGCTGGACGTGCGCTCGGCGGAGGAGGAGTTCGGACGGCTGCGGAACGGGCCGTTGCACGAATACCGCCTGGACCTGCTGCATGGGCGCATGGCCGGCCGCCAGAAGGACGAGGTGATGGAGCGCTTCGCCCGCCGCGAAACCGACGTGCTCGTTTCGACCAGCGTGATCGAAGTCGGCATCGACGTCCCCAATGCGACAGTGATCGTGATCGAGGGGGCCGAGCGGTTCGGGCTGAGCCAACTCCACCAGTTCCGCGGCCGGGTCGGGCGGTCGCCGAAGCAGAGCTACTGCATGCTCTTCAGCACCGAGGACGACCCGGGGCCCGACGCCACCCAGCGCCTCGAAGCGATGGTCGAAACGACCGACGGCTTCCGCCTGGCCGAAGTCGACCTCGAGATGCGGGGCGAGGGTGAGGCGTGGGGCCGCGTGCAGAGCGGTGCGAATTCGATGCTGCGCGTCGCCCGGCTTACGGACCGCGAGCTGCTCATGCGCGGCCGCGAACTGGCGCAAAAGGTGCTCGCGCGCGATCCCATGCTCCAGAAGCCCGAGCACGACGCCCTCGCGTCGGTGGTCAAGCCGTTCCTCGAAAAGGCCACCGAAGCGAACTAGGACGCGAAGGGTGTAGGGCCGGCCGTGGCCCGCGTTACTGCGCCTTCGAAAAGTCGGCGGTGTTCCAGTGCTCGGGCCGGATGCGGATGAGCACCGTCCCGGGCGCCGCAGCGCCCTGGCCCGACCGCAGGTACGCTTCGCCGCCCGCTTCACCCAGGTAGCGGATGGCCAGCGCCCGGATGTCCCGTTCGTAGTCGGGCTCCTCGATGCTGACCGGCCCCTCGACGCTGACGTAGGCGTAGGGCGGGCGCTCGTTCTGCGCGACGAGGGTCGCGCGACCGGCCGCGCGCAGCAGCTCGACCTTCTTCGCCGATTCGCCCGTGGTGATGTGGATGTCTCCCCCCGGTTCGTAGCCATACCACAAGGGCACCGCCACGGGTCCCCGGGCGCCATTCGCCATCGAAAGCACCCCGACGTGCAGGCCGGCCAGGAACTTCTCGCGCTCCGCGCGTGTCATCGCCAACGGCATAGCTTCTTCCCTTTCGTGCGGGGCCATCGCTGCGCGCTCGCGCACGAGCCCCGGGGGTTATCGCGCCCGCATCCCCCCATCCACGGTGTAGATGCCGCCGGTGATGAAGGACGCGTCGTCGCTGCAGAGGAAGGCGGCAAGGGCGGCTACCTCCTCCGGTTCACCGTAGCGCCCGAGCGGAAGGCTCGCCAAGACCGCCTGGCGAACCAGCTCGGGCTGGTCCGGATTGAGCCCGCGCTCCAGCGCGCTCATCATCCGCGTCGCGATCGGCGCCGGGCAGACCGCGTTCACGCGGATGCGGTCGCGCGCGAGTTCCAGGGCCGCCGTTTTGGTCATGCCCACCACCGCGTGCTTGCTGGCGCCGTAGGCGATGAAGCTCGGGGTCGCGCTGAGCCCGGCCGTGGACGCCGTATTGACGATCGCACCGCCGCCGCGCGCCCGCATGACCGGCGCGACGTACTTCATCCCCAGCCAGACGCCCTTCAGGTTCACTGCCAGCACGCGGTCGAACATCTCCTCGGGGTACTCGGTCAGCGGCTGGAACACGCCTTCGATGCCCGCGTTGTTGAAGAAACAGTCGATGCCGCCGAAACGATCGCTGGCTGCCTTCACGTACGCCTGCACCTGGTCCGCGCGCGTGACGTCGGCGCCCACCGGTAGCGCCTCCGCACCGGTCTTCGCCACGGCGTCGATGGTCTCTTCGAGCGGCGACGAGGGCAGGTCGACCGCGACCACCCGCGCGCCTTCGCTGGCGAACCGGACCGCTGCGGCGCGGCCGATACCGCCGGCCGCACCCGTGATGACCACAACCCTGCCTTCGAACCTGCCTGCCATCGCTCACCTCCAGTCCGCGCACTGTACGCGAGGGACCGGCACGGCAGGAATAGCGGGCGGCCGAAGCATCGTGATACGAGCCTATTGAGTACGCTTATGACAATCTTCCAACCGGTAGATAGGGCCTACATCCTTAGCGTGGAGCGAAATAGCATCGGGCCATGTCCACGCTCTTCCCCAGGTTCCAGGTTCTTGCCATCGCGGCCGTCGCGCTGGCGCTCGCGGCCCTCGGCGCCGCCTGCGCCGGCGACGATGACGACGACAGTTCCGTACCCACCGGCACCGCCACCACAACGGCAACCGCCACAATCCCCGCGGAAGGCGCCGACGCCACGACGGGCCCGGAGTACCCCACCTACCCCTCCGATAAGGAGACGGGCATCGCCGGCCTCGACGCGGTGATCGATCGGGTCGAAGAGGGCCAGCCGCTCGACGACCTCTTCCAGTTCACCCGCGTGAGCTGCGGGCAGGTGACGGCCTCCGGATCGGGCGACCCGCCGGACTGCCGCGAAGGCGAGGCGGTCGGCCAGGTGATCGACGTGCTGCCCACCACCACCTGCGAACGCTACTACAGCCGGCCGGACGAACTGGCGCAGCTTCAGGCCAACCTCTTCCGCGGCGACCCCGAACTGTTCGCGGTCTACCGGCCGGCGGCCAGCGAGGGCACCGATGCCTTCCCCGCGGGCGAGTACGTGGCCGTGTTCGTGAACGACGAAGGCCAGGGCCGGCTCGTGCACGTCGAAGCCGACCACGTGGTCCGCATCGGCCTCGGCTGCGGCCCGGACCCGCACTACCTCACCGAAGGCCAAACCGATTTCGTCCTCCCGCCTCTGGGCTAGGGGCTGTCAGCTTCCAGTCCTCAGCACCCCCCTTGCGCGAAGGGAGCGCCACGAGCGCTCCCTTCGTGCGACCCAAGACCCAATAGCCAACAGCCAGCCTGTATCCTGAGTCCATGCACGCACTCAAAGGCCTCGCCGCGGCCTTCGTCTTCTTCGCGGTCAGCTTTGCGCTCCACATCGTGGGTGGCGCGACGGACCAGAGCTGGCTCTTCGCCATCGCGGTCGCGCTCATTTTCGTGGCGGCGACCGGGTTCCCGGCGATCGCCCTCCTGGCCGCCGGGCCGGGCACCTCGATCGCCGAACGGCGGGTCGTACTCGGCGCTGGCTTCGCCGCCGGCCTCCTTTACACGGCCGGCGCGCTCTGGGCCGCCAACGACCGGTCGTTCGCCTGGTGGCACGCCCCGGCGGCCGTGGCGCTCGTGCTCGCGGTGAGCGCGGCCCTGCTCGCGCTCGCGCACGCCGCACTGCCCCCGGGAAGGCGGCCGGCGTGGCCCGTGAGCGCTCCCGCTTCGCGCTAGCGCCGATTCGTTTGCCGCGCGCCCGAATGCCCTGCTAGGCTCACGGAGTTTGGCCTGTCTATTCCAACGGAGGTCTTCCCCGTGGCACGTCGCCTCGCACTCTCAGTCGGTTTTACCGGCAACCCCGAACAGAACAAGGAGCTGATCAAGAAGATCCAGATCGCTGAGGAGGTCGGGGTCGAAGCGGTGTTCACCGCCGAGACCTGGGGCCGCGACCAGTTCTCGCTGCTCACCCAGATCGCCCTCGCGACCAGCAAGATCAAGTTCGGCACCGGCATCGCACCCGTGTTCGGCCGCTCGCCCGCCGTCCTCGCCATGACCGCCGCCACGCTCGACGAGCTTTCCGGGGGCCGCATGATGCTCGGCCTCGGTACCTCGGGTTCGCGCGTCATCGAACACTGGCACGGCCAGCCCTTCGAAAAGCCGCTCCAGCGCCTCAAGGAGTACACCGAGATCATCAACATGATCGTGAGCGGCGAGAAGGTGTTCTACGACGGCGAGATCTTCAAGCTCCAGCGCGGCTTCAAGCTCCTCTTCAACCCCGTCCGCAACCACATCCCCATCTCCATCGCCTCGATTTCGCCCAAGAGCATGCGCGATGTCGTGGGTGCGGTCGCCGACGCCTGGGAGCCCATCTACTGGCCGAAGTCGAAGTTCAAGGAAGGCAAGCAGCTCGTGAACGAAGGCGCCGTCGCGAACGGGCGGCCTGACGGCTCGGTCGAATGCTGGGCGTCGCTCACGACGGTCATCGATGAGAACCCGGAGCGCGCGAAGCGGCTCGCGGCGGGGCCCATCTCCTGGTACATCACCAACATGGGCGACTTCTACCACCGGATGCTCACGCGTAACGGCTTCGGTGAAGAGGTGGCGGCCATTCGCAAGGTCGCGGAGACCCACAAGCCCGCGCCCTTCCAGACCAACGACGAGATCATGGCTGCGATGGGCGACCGCATGCTCGAAGAGACGGCCATCTGGGGCGACCTCGAGACGGTCGCGCTGGGCATCGAAGAGCGCCGGCAGCTCGGAGTCGACATGCCCATCATCGGCATGCCGCAGGGCGAGCCGAAGCACGTCGAGCGCGTGCTGGGCACGCTGGTCAGCTAGGGCGAAACCCCGGCAATCGAACGTCGCGACCGGGGATGGGCATGGCTCGTCCCCGGTTTCGCTTGTGCGCGGGCGTATGATGCCGTCCATGCGCGAACTGCGGCCCGGGCTGTGGCACTGGCAGGCCCCGCACCCCGACTGGACGCCGGCGGAGCGTTGGCCGCAGCTCGTCTCGTCGTACGCTATCGACGACGGCGAACGGCTCATCCTGGTCGACCCGCTGGCGGTGCCGGGCGAACTGCTCGAGCGCGGCGAGGCTGGCGAACCGGTCATCGTGCTCACGGCGCCCTGGCACGAACGGGATACGCAGCGCCTCGTGGAGCAACTCGGGGCAGCCGTGTATGCGCCGCGGCCCGATACCGCCGCCGACCTCATCCGTAAGTTCGGCGTAACGCCCGAGCAGGCGGCCGGCGGCAGCCCGGACCTCCGCTGGCTGCTGGAGGGCGAGGTCGGCGAGGCGCACTTCTACGCCGCCGGCGACCGGCTGCCGGGCGGCATCGAGGCGTGGCTCGGGCGCGAAGAGAACGACCTGGTGCTGTGGGCCGAACCGCTCGGTGCGGTGATCTCCGGCGACACGCTGGTCGATTTCGGGCGGGGCTTCGAGCTGAACCGCTGGCTCCGCGGCCGTGTGACCCGGGAGGAAGTGGTCGCCCGCCTGCGGCCGCTGCTCGACCTGCCGGTCGAACTCGTGCTCTCGGCCCACGGCGCGCCGACAGACCGCGCTGCGCTCGAACGCGCGCTCGCGGGCTGAGGGACGCTTCGCTCGTCTCGCGTTCTGTTATCGGGAGTTACTCGCTTGACATGTTCAGCGGGGCGGCCAGACTGGCCCGGTCGCTCGCGCCCATCCTGACGGAAGGAGGCCATGATGTCCCACCGATTCCTTCGGACCGTCCCGGTTGCCGCGGTACTCGCGGTTGCGGCCGCCGTCGCGCTCTTCGTGTTCGCGAACAACAGCGGCGTCAGTGAGCCCGCGACGTCCGGAACGCGGGCCAGCACCACTTCGGACAGCCAGTCGTTCACCCGGCCGTCCGTAGCCCGGTTGTCCGCGTTCCAGCGGGAGATCCTTTCGGACGGCGTGGTCACCGACGAGGAACTGGCGCGCGCGCACGGCGCACAGGACGCCTCCCTCGCGGCGGGCGGGTACGAGGTGTACCGGCCGGCCACGGCGAATGCACGTGCGGCCGGCGCGTACGGCGTGAAGATTCCCGCAAGCGCCGGCGCGAACGCGCAGCAGTTCATCGAGGGCTGCCGGGACCAGTTCGTCTCCGAAGTCGAGCTGACCTACGCCTTTCAGCACGCACCATCGAGCGCCGAGCTCGGACGGGAGCGTGCGGCCATGGTGACCTGCCTCGAAGGGCACGGCTTCGGCGGCGAGATGTACGACGCCGTCATCGCCGGTGGCGCCGCCTCCGGCAGCCCGGGGGCCGATACGTTCGCGAAATGTGCGAGCGAGGTAGCGGTGCAGTAGCGCGAGGTTCGCGGGGAAGCGGCATCGGGGATCACCCCTAACTGACAACCCTTGCAGATTCGGGTACCGTAGCCTCACGGCCCCGCGGGGAAGCACGTGGCCGTTGGGAGGCCTCCGATGACGATTCGTTACCGCTATTCGATGTGGGATGGCACGCAGGCTGTGCCCGAGGTCGAGGCTGACGAGATCCTCGACAACCTCACCGATGACCTGATGAACTTCGGCGACCTCCAGCACGCGCTGCGCAACCTGATGCAGCGCGGCATGCGCGATCCCATGGGCCAGCGCATGCAGGGCCTGCGCGACCTGCTCCAGCAGCTCCGGCAACAGCGCCGCCAGCAGCTCGATCGCTTCAACCTCAACTCCATCTTCGACGACATCAAGCAGAAGCTCGATGAGATCGTGAATATGGAGCGCGAGACCATCGACCGGCGGCTGGAGGAGGTGCTGGGGAACCAGCAACCGCAGCAGCCGGGCGATGGCAAGCAGCAGCCCCAGGGCCAACGGGGTCAGCAATCGCCCCAGGGGCAGCAGGGGCAACAGTCGCCCTCGGGGCAGCAGGGCGGCGACCAGCAGCAAGGCCAACAGGGGCAGCAGCAGGGCGGCCAGCAGCCCGGCAACGAATTCGCCGAAATGCTGCGGAACATCGCGAACAAGAAGAAGGACTTCCTGCAGCAGCTGCCGGAAGACGTCGCCGGCCAGATGCGCGAGCTCCAGAACTATGAGTTCATGGACCCTGAGGCACAGGCGAAGTTCAACGAGCTTCTCGAAAGCCTGAAGAAGGCGATGATGGAGACGTTCTTCAAGGACATCTACAACCAGATCGCCAACATGTCGCCCGAAGAGCTGCAGCGCATGAAGGACATGGTCCAGGACCTGAACCAGATGCTGCAGGACCGGATGGCCGGTAAGGAGCCGAACTTCGACGATTTCATGCAGAAGTACGGCGACCTCTTCGGCGACAACCCGCCGCAATCGCTCGACGAACTCATCGCCCAAATGCAGCACCAGATGGGCCAGATGCAGAGCCTGCTGGATTCGCTGCCCGGCGACATGCGGCAGCAACTGCAGGACCTGCTCTCCGACAAGGTGGGCGACCCGGAACTCCAGCAGGCCCTGAACAGCCTCGCCCAGAACCTCGAATACCTGTACCCGATGCGCGAACTGCGCAACCAGTACCCCTTCCGCGGCGATGAGTCGCTCGACCTCGAAGCGGCCATGCAGCTGATGAACCAGATGCAGTCGATCGACGAGGTGGAGCGGCAGCTCGAGCGCACCCAGTACGGCGGCGACATCGACGACATCGACGCCGACAAGCTCGAAGAGCTCCTCGGGCCCGAGGCGAAGGAGACGCTCGACCAGCTCAAGAAGTTCCTCGAAATCCTCGAGGACGCGGGGTACATCCGGAAGAAGGGCAACGGCTACGAGCTCACGCCGCGCGGCACGCGGAAGATCGGCCAGCGGGCGCTCGGCGAAATCTACGCTCAGCTCAAAAAGGACAGCTTCGGCAAGCACGAGATCCGCGAGAGCGGCCAGGGCGGCGACCGCACCGACCAGACGAAGAAGTACGAGTTCGGCGACCCGTTCTACCTGGACATCCAGAAGACGGCGATGAACTCGATGTACCGCAACGGCCCCGGCACCCCGCTGCGGCTAAGCCAGGACGACTTCGAAGTCGCCCGCACGGAGCTGCTGAGCCAGACGGCGACCGTCATCATGCTCGACCTGAGCTGGTCGATGGCGCTGCGCGGCAGCTTCCAGGCGGCCAAGAAGGTCGCGCTCGCGCTGAACAACCTGATTTCGTCACAGTTCCAGCGCGACAGCCTCTACATCATCGGCTTCAGCGCCTACGCGCGGGAACTGAAGGCCGACCAGCTGCCGTACGTCCGCTGGGACGAATCGGTGCTGGGCACGAACATGCATCACGCGCTGATGATCGCGCAGTCGCTGCTGGCGAAGCACACGCAGGGGACGCGCCAGATCATCATGATTTCCGATGGCGAGCCCACGGCCCACCTGGAGCGTGGGCGCAGCTACTTCGCCTATCCGCCGAGCCCCATCACCATCCGTGAGACGCTCAAGGAAGTGAAGCGCTGCACGCAGAAGAAGATCACCATCAACACGTTCATGCTCGACAGGAACTACTACCTGAAGGAGTTCGTGAACCAGGTGGCGCGCATCAACAAGGGCCGCGTGTTCTACACCACCCCCGACAAGCTGGGCGAGTACATCCTCGTGGACTACGTGGCAAGCAAGCGGAAGCGGCTGGCGGGCATCGGCTAGCGCCGGGCCCGTCAGCTTTCCTGAACATTCGCCCCCAACGCACGAACCTGTAGATTCACGACGGAATGACGCTCGAAACAACCGCTAACCCATCGGAACGGCCCCCGGGGCGGCTGGAACGCCGCAAGGCGCGCACCCGCGCGGCCATCCTTGATGCCGCGGCGCACCTCTTTCAGCAGCAGGGGTTCGAGGAGACTTCGATCCAGCAGATCGCCGAGCAGGCCGATACCGGCGTGGGCACCGTCTACGGGTACTTCGCCTCGAAGGACGACATCCTCGGCGAGGTGCTGCGCGTGCATTCGGAAGACGCCGTCGAGCGCTATAAGGCCGCCGTCGATTCGCATACGCCGAGCTTCCAGCGCATCGCGGTCGCGCTCGACTTTCTCGCCGACTACATCAAGGGGAACCGCACCATCCTCCTCGCGGCGGTCCAGTCATCGGCGCGTGCACGGCCGCTCGAAGAGCACGGCACCGAATGGCTCTTCGCCTCGTTCCGGTCGCTTCTGCAGCAGGGCATGGACCGCGGCGAACTGCGAAAGCTGCCCGTCGACTCGACCGTCCGCACGCTCCTGAGCACGTATTCGATGGCCATGCTCGGCATCGGGCCGTGGGCAGGCCACGAAGACGACCCCGCCACCGTCACCGACCTCGAACAGGTGGTGCGGGCGCTGCTCCTCCCCGCCTGACGATCCCGCGATTCGCAAGGCATCCGTAGCCGCCGCGGCTGGTTCGCTGGACGGCGTCGGGTAGGATGGCGGCATGGACTTCCATCTGCCCGAAGACACCCGCCGCTGGCGCGACGAGTTGCGCGCGTTTCTCGATGCCGAACTCCCGCCCGGGTTCCACGGCTCCGACGACTACTTCGATGACGAAGCGCAGATGCCGTTCGCGCGGCAGCTCTACCGGAAGCTCGGGGCGAAGCGCTGGCTCGCGCCCGCCTGGCCCGAAAAGTACGGCGGTATGGGCAAGACGATGGTCGAACAGCTCGTTCTGAACGAAGAGCTCGCGTGGCACCGGGCGCCCGCGGGTGGGCGGCTGTTCACGCTGGGGATCACCGCGCCCACGATGCTCGTCCACGCCAGCGAGGAGCAGAAGGAGCGCTGGCTGCCGCGCATGGCCAGCGGCGAAGACTGGTACTGCCAGGGCTTCAGCGAGCCGGGCTCGGGCAGCGACCTGGCGAGCATGCAGACCCGTGCTGTCCGCGACGGCGACGACTACGTCATCAACGGACAGAAGATCTGGACCTCGAACGGCCACGTCGCAGACAAGATGATGCTTCTCGCGCGGACGAACCCGGACGTACCGAAGCACAAGGGCATCAGCGCCTTCATCGTCGACATGAAGACGCCCGGGATTACCGTGCAGGGCATCCCGAACATCGCCTACCGGCGCGACTTCAACCAGGTGTTCTTCGAAGACGTGCGCGTGCCCGCCACAAACCTCATGGGCGGCGAAAACAACGGCTGGTACGTCGCCACCACCACGCTCGACTTCGAACGGTCGAACATCGCCGCGATCACCGGCGCGCGCCGCACCGCCTACGACCTGGTGGAGTGGGCGCAACAGGAGCACGGCGGCCGGCGCCCGTGGGACAACCCCGAGGTGCGCAACCGCCTCGCCGAGCTCGTCATAGAAGCGGAAGTCGGGCGGCTGCTCGCCTACCGCACCGCCTGGATGCAGTCGCAGGGGGCGGTGCCGAACTACGAAGCGAGCATCGGCAAGGTGTGGATGGCGAAGCTGGGCATCGACGTCAACAACGTCGGCGTGAACCTGCTCGGCCTCTACGGGCAGCTCAGGCCCGGCAGCCCCTACGCGCCGTTCGACGGCCGGGTCACCGATTCGTACCTGCTCTCGGTAAGCGGGCCCATCGGCGGCGGCACGGCGGAGATCCAGAAGAACATCATCGCCCAGCGGGGGCTCGGCCTCCGGCGCGGCTAGGAGCCGCGCCCCTCTGTGGGCGCATGACCGACACGCGCATCCCAATCTCGGGTACCCGCGTCCCGAGCGCCGCAGGGCGCGCGCAGCAGCGCCCGGCCGTGTGGACGAAACGATCGCCCTCGCCCGGTGCCGCCGCGCTTGTTCCGCGCGCGGCTCCGGCGGCCGGGTACGTTGTACCCGGGAGGGCAAGACCGTTGCGCATCAAGTGCCCACGGAGGGGCACGGCTCCTTTGCGGTTACCCGCCCCCACACGTGCGATTCCCCGCGCCGACCCCAGGAGCCGCGCCCCTCTGTGGGCGCATGACCGAACTATGCCTTTCGATTCCCGGGCCACGACGCCCCATCGCGCCGCAGGGCGCGCGCAGCAG
>JBLNCO010000371.1:0-4489 GCA_050260715.1 Hyphomicrobiales bacterium
CATCCCGCGCGCGCCAGGCCCGGTCCTTTCTGCCCTCGCTTGAGTGCAGCCGCCACTGCGCCAACGGCCGCCGCTTGCTACCCTCCCCCGAACAGGAGGAACCCATGACTCGCCGCGTTGCCTTTGTCCTCTTCCCCGACGCCGAAGAGCTCGATTTCGTCGGGCCCTGGGAGGTGTTCACCATGCTCCGGCAGCTGGTCCCCGGCAGCTGCGACGCGTTCATGGTCAGCGAAGCGGGCGAGGCCGTCCGCTGCGCGAAGGGCATGCGCGTGCTCCCCGACTACAGCTTTGCCAACGCCCCGGCCGCCGACATCATCGTCGTGCCCGGCGGGCAGGGCACGCGCACCGAAGTGCACAACGAGGCGATGGTGCGCTTCATCGCTGCCGGGGCGGCGACCGCCGAAGTTACCACCTCGGTCTGCACTGGCGCGTTCCTGCTCGAACGTGCCGGGCTCCTGCAGGGGCGCCGCGCGACCACCCACTGGGCCTCCATGGACCGCTTCCGCCTGCTCGGCACGGTCGAGGCGGTCGACGAGCGCTGGGTCGACGAGGGCAACGTGATCACCGCCGCCGGCGTCTCCGCTGGCATCGACATGGCGCTCCATCTCGTCGGCCGGCTCTGGTCACCGGAAACGGCGCGCGCAGTGCAGAAGGCGATGGAGTACTTCCCGGCGCCACCCTACGAAGACGTGCCCATCGCTTCGAAGTAACCCGCCGGGAGAGACGCAAAAACGGCCCGGTCCCTCGAGGGACCGGGCCGTCCGCTTTCGCGCGTTGCCGATTCTTACTCGATGTCGACCTGGGCGCCGGCTTCGGTGAGCTTCGCCTTGATCGTCTCGGCCTCTTCCTTGCTCGCGCCTTCCTTGATCTTGGTCGGGGCGGCCTCGACGAGGTCCTTCGCTTCCTTCAGGCCAAGCCCGCTGATGACTTCGCGGATCGCCTTGATGACGTTGATCTTGTTGTCGCCGAAGCTCTTCAGGACGACGTTGAACTCCGATTTCTCCTCGTCGGCGGCGGCGGCGCCATTGCCGGCGGCCGGAGCAGCCGCGCCCGGGGCGGCGGCCATCATCATCGGCGCAGCGGCCGTGATGCCGAACTCCTCCTCGATCGCCTTGTTCAGGTCGCGGAGTTCGAGGAGCGTCATTCCCTTGATAATTTCGAGTGCTTCTTCAACCTTTGCCATTGTTCGTCCTCAGTGATCAGTGCTCGGGCTACGCGCCCTGTTCTTCGAGTTGCTTCGCCCGGGCTTCCACCAGCCCCGCGAAATTGCGGATGCTCGCCTGCAGCAGCCCCGCGAGGTTGTAGAGCGGGCTCTGCAGCTTGCCCACCACGTCGGCGATGAGCTGGTCCTTCGACGGCATCGTCGCCAGGCTCTCGACTTCCGCGCGGCTCAGCACCTTCCCTTCGAGCCACCCGCCGTGGATCTCGACGTTCAGGCGCTTCGCGCGCAGATGCTCCGTCAGCGCCTTCACGGGCGCCACCGGGTCGTCGAAGCCGATGGCCACCGCCGTCGGCCCCTGGATGATCTGGCTCATCTCGGGACGGCCCGCCTGTTCGGCGGCCATCGTGGCGAGCGTGTTCTTCACCACCTTCACTTCGACGTTCGCCGGGCGAAGTGCGCGGCGAAGCTCCGTAAGCTGGGCGACGGTCAGGCCACGATAGTCGGCGCTGATCGCGATCGAGGCCCGCTCGAAGCGGTCCTTGATTTCGGCCAGCATCTCGACCTTCCGCGGCGTTGGCATAGGCCTTCCTCCGGTCTGGCGCCGCCGGCCATTCGGCCCCGCGGCTCGTTCGAAGCCGGAGAAACGAAAATCCCTGCGCGAAGGCAGGGACGAAAAGCACGCACGGCGCCCGTGGTGTCGTTCTGCCTCGGCAGGCGCCTTGCGGCTTATCCCCCCGCCCGAAGGCGGTTCACACAGGGACCTGCGGTCTCCGGCTATTCAGCTGTCTCGCTGACTGTACGACGGAACTGCATTGCGGACAAACCTCCCGGACCTCCGGCCCCGCATTCGGGGACCAAAGATCGTGGGACCAACGCGCCCGGAGTACGAACCTCAGGACTGAACCGGAGCACCCAGGAGGAAGGCGATGAAGGTGCTCGTCCCGATCGATGGTGAGGAACTCCTCGACGTTACGGTGCCCGCGGTGCGCCGCTTGCTCCAGGCCGCACCGGGCGCCGAGCTCCTGTTCCTGCGCGTCCTCGACCCGCGCGCGGTCCACGGGCTCGCGCAGCAGGATGCGGAAATGGGCCGGCTCGCGATTGCCGGTTCCAGCGGCCCGGCGATCCTTCCTCCGCCCCCGCGGATCGTCGAAAGCCACGGAGAGGCGATGGCACGCATCCACGCCGAGGCGGAAGCGGCGCTCTGGGACCTCGCCCTGGGCGAATTCCCGGACGCCATCCCCTCCGTGGCCGTGGTCTGGTCGCGGCACCCCGCCGCCCGGATCGTCGAGGCCGCCGACGAGCACGACGTCGACGTGATCGTGATGGCAACGCATGGGCGTGGCGGGCTCGCCCACGTCATTGCCGGGAGCGTCACGGAAGAGGTAATCCGGCGCAGCGGACGGCCTGTCCTGGTGGTCGGTCCGGCCTTCGGGGAGAAAGAGGCGCTCGCCGCCTGTTGAGGGCTCCCCGGGGGAATTGCACCGGTTTCCGGGTGGGTGCCGCCTGCGGGAGGCCGCACCCACCCATTGCAGCTGGTTCCCTTGGCTCCGCCGGCGCCTACTCCCTTCGGGAGAGGCGCCGGCGCGCTGCGCTCGTTACATGGTCCAGCATCCCCATCAGCCCCTGGCCTTTCCCCATCGAAAGGTCCTTGCCGTAGATGCTGAACACCACCTCCGGCGGCACCTTCGCCACCTGTTCCAGCGGTTGACCCGAAAGCGTCTCGTCCAGGATTACCGCCCACGACTTCGCCGAAAGCCCCTGCGGGTTTTCGACGGCGAAGTGGAACTTTAGCGTGCCGTCGGGCTGGTCCTCGGCCCACACGTACGCGTCCGACTCGCAGCGCTGCACGTGGTTCTCCTCGGGAAATGGGCGCGTCGCGATGCGTTCGGGCACCGCCTCGAACTTGTCGGCGTAGTCGATCAGCAGTTCGGCGCGTTCGCTCCGGTCGACGAAGGCGAAGTCCTCGACGACCTCTTTCAGCCTGGGCGGAAGATTCTCGGTCACACCCCGATCGTAGCGGATCGTTCCATACGGTTCCGCCCGGCTGGCCCGGCGCGTCGCGATCTGCCACGTGTTTCCCGCGGGGTCGCGCACCACCGCGCGGCGGTCGCCGTAGGGCGTGTCGAACCGCGCTTCGATGCTCCCCGCGCCGGCCGTCAGGGCCCGGCGATAGACCTCGTCGGTGTCCAGTACGTACACGTAGAACGCCGAGCATGTCGCTTCTCGCATCGCCGTGCTCGCGACCATCCGAGCGAATCGCCGATGCGGAGCTCGGCCGGCCGTTCGCCGTTGAACTCGCCGGTCGCGCCGAACGCCGCCCGCAGGAACTCGGCGAGCGCCTCCGGGTCGTCCGCGAAGAGCCGCGGCGTCACCGAGTGGTACCTCTCGGGCCGGTACGAATCCGTCATAACCGCCACCTCGCGGAGGATGCCTCACTCTAGCGGCAGCTCCGCGCACGCAAAAGGGGCCGCATCTGCGGCCCCTTCGTCCTCGAACTCCGGGTGCTCACTTCTCGATCGGCACGCCGACGGAGTTGCCCCATTCGGTCCAGCTGCCGTCGTAGTTGCGGACCTGCGGGTACCCCAGCAGGTAGGTCAGCACGAACCACGTGTGCGAGCTGCGCTCACCGATGCGGCAGTAGGCGATGATGTCGTCCTGCGGCTTCAGGCCCTGCTCCTGCTCGTAGATCGCGCGCAGCTCGTCGGCCGACTTGAAGGTCCCGTTCTCGGGGTTCGCGGCCCGCGCCCACGGCACGTTCTTCGCCCCCGGGATGTGCCCACCGCGCAGCACGCCTTCCTGCGGGTAGTCGGGCATGTGCGTCGTCTCGCCGCTGTACTCCGAGGGGCTCCGCACGTCGACCAGCGGCTTGCCCTCCGCCTGGTGCTTCAGCACCTGGTCGCGGAACGCCCGGATCTTCGTATCGTCGCGTTCGGGCGCCTTGTAGCTGGTCGCCGGGTACGAAGGCACGTCTCGCGTCAGCTGGCGGCCTTCCTTCTCCCACTTCAGGCGGCCGCCATCCATCACCTTCGCGTTCTTGTGGCCGAACAGCTGGAACACCCAGAAGGCGTACGTCGCCCACCAGTTGTTCTTGTCCCCATAGAACACCACGGTCGTTTCGGGCGTGATGCCGATGCGCGACGCCAGCTTCTCGAAGCCCTGCCGGTCCAGGTAGTCCCGGCGGACCGGGTCGTTCAGGTCGGCCGCCCAGTCCACCTGCACCGCCCCCGGGATGTGCCCCGAAGGGTAGAGCAGCTGGTCCTCAATAGATTCGACGATGCGGATGTTGGGGTCGTTCAGGTTCTCCGCCACCCAAACGGTGCTCACCAG
>JBLNCO010000372.1:0-11960 GCA_050260715.1 Hyphomicrobiales bacterium
GGAAGGCTGTTGGGAATCCCGTTCGAAAACATCAACCGCGGCGTGGGAAATCGTGGTGGAGACTCGTGCGCACCGGCGGGAGAACGCGTGAAGTTGCCCGGTCGACCTCACCGGATCGGCCGCTGGTCTTTCGAAAACATCTCGCTTTCCAACGCCGGCATCGCCGAAATCAAACAGGCAGCCCAACGGGCGTTGTCTCCCGGATCGAACCTGAGCTGCCCTGCGCCGAGGCCTGAGTCCAACATCCCAACGGGCTCTTCGTCTCCATCATCTCCTTTCCTTAGTGGAGGGAGGTTGTAACGATGGAGAGACATGTTGGACGCGGTGGAAATTCAGGTGCGCGGCGGCGATGGCGGCCACGGGATGGTGAGCTATCTCCGGCAGAAGTTCGTGCCCAAGGGTGGCCCGGATGGTGGCGATGGCGGCCGCGGAGGGCGCGTGTACCTCCGGGCGGTCGACGACGTGTACACGCTCGAGATCTACCGCTCGAAGACCAGGTTCCATGCGGGGAACGGTGGGAATGGCGGGCCGAACCTCCGGCATGGCGCAGTGGGCACCGACCTCTACCTGGATGTCCCGGCTGGCACAGTGGTCATCGACGCGGAGACGGACGACCTGATCGCCGACCTCAAGCATCCCGGCGAGGAAGTGCTGGTAGCGCATGGCGGCCGCGGCGGCTGGGGGAACAAGCGCTTCGCCACCGCAACGAACAAGACGCCCGCCTATTCGCAGAAGGGCCAGCCGGGCGAGGAAGTGACCCTCCGGCTGGAGCTGCGGCTGCTCGCCGATGTTGGTCTGCTTGGCCTGCCGAACGCGGGGAAGTCGACGCTCCTCGCGGCCGTTTCGAACGCCAAACCGAAGATCGCGTCGTACCCGTTCACCACGCTCGAGCCGATGCTCGGGGTGGTCAACGTTGCCTACGACCGGTTCACGCTCGCCGACCTGCCGGGACTCGTGGAGGGCGCCAGCGAGGGGTACGGGCTCGGGTTCGAGTTCCTGAAGCACGTCCGGCGCTGCCGGGTGTTGTTGCACGTGGTCGACAGCACATCGCCCGACCCGGTGACGGACTACGAGCTCATCGAGGGCGAGGTGCGCGCGTACGACCCGAAGCTGGAGAACATCCCGCGCGTCGTGGCGGTCACGAAGGCGGACCTCGGTCATGAGGCGGCCGAGCGCTCCGCGGAGACGCTGGAGGCGCACGTCGGCCGGCCCGTGGCGGTGATCTCGGCGGCCGCAGGCGACGGTGTGCAGGAGCTCATGAACGAACTGATGCTGCTGGTCCGCCGCGAGCGGGAGCGAGCGGAGCACGAGGAGCCCGAGGAGCTTGTGGTCCTGCGGCCCCAGCCGCGCGAGCGGTTCACCGTGGAGCGCGTCGGCGAGGACCGGTTCGAGGTCGACGGCCGCCGGGTGGTGACGTTCGTGCAGATGATGGACACCGGCATGGAGGGCGCCATGGACGAGATCTACCGTCGGCTCGACCGCTGGGGCGTGACGAAGGAGCTCCGCCGCCAGGGGGTAAAGCCCGGCGACACCGTCGCGTTCGGCGGCGTCGAAATCGAGTGGGAGCCCTAGCGGGGAATCGCCCGGAGGCCGCGAAGTCCGTATCCTGCGACCCGTGCTCGCCGAACGTGAATCCTCGCCCGGTTCCGCCGCCGAAGGCAGGCGCGTGGTCATCGACCTGGGATGCGGCAGCCGCAAGAAGCCCGGCGCGATCGGGCTCGATATCGCCCGCATCCCCGGCGTCGACATTGTCGGCGATGCCATGCGCCCCCTGCCCTTCCGCGACTCCTCGGTCGACGAGGTGTACGCGTCGCACCTGGTGGAGCACGTGGACGACCTCATGAGCTTCATGGGCGAGGTGTGGCGCATCTGCAAGCCCGGAGCGCTCGTCCACTTCCGCTTTCCCCACGCGAGCACCGGGTTCGTCATCTGGAAGGATCCGACGCACCGCCGCGGGGTGTACCTGGATACGTTCGACTACTTCGACCCTTCGACGTTCGACGGGAAGGCGTTCGGGTATTACCACCCGGCGAAGTTCCGCATCGTGCGGCAGTACCTGACGTTCAACATGAACACCGACACCTTCGTGCCGGGGCGGGCGCGCCGAATCGCGGGCGCGGTGATCGACGCCCTCGCGAACCGGAGCGAACGGGCGCAGTACTACTGCGAGCGCTTCTGGGGGCCGCTCGTGGGGCTCGAAGAGGCGCACATCTGGATGTGCGCAATAAAGCCGGGACCGGACGGCGCCGCCTCGTAACGGCTACGCTGGTCGTATGACCGCACTCACCGAGTTCCGCAAGGCCAAGGACGAGTTCTTCCGGAGCCACGAGCAGTCGCCGCTCGACGCCGAACAGCGGCTCGGCTTCCACGGGCTCAAGTACTACGACGAAAACCCGGACCTGGCGGTTGTCGCGACGGCCGAGCCCTTCGACCCACCCGAGTTCGTCGACATGCAGACGAGCACCGGCGATTCGGCGACGTACCTGCGCTGGGCGCGCGTGCCGTTCACGGTGGATGGCCAGCAGGCGGAGCTGACGGTGTACCGGGACCCCGCCAGCGGCGACCTCTTCCTACCCTTCCAGGATGCGAATGCGGGCGGCGAAACCTACGGCGCCGGCCGCTACCTCGACGTCCACGACCTGGGCGGCGGCCGCCTGCTGCTGGACTTCAACTACGCGTACAACCCGTACTGCGCCTACAACGACGCCTGGTCGTGCCCGCTTCCGCCGCCGGAAAACCGGCTCCGGGTGCCGATTCGCGCGGGCGAAAAGACGTATCACGACGACGGCGTGTAGGTTCAGAAATCCGCTTTTCCAATGTGCTACCATACCTGTTGAGACCTGCACGGATTGCAGAGAGGAGTCCTTTTCCTTTGGCCTTTGCCGACAAGCAAATCACCTGCCGCGATTGCGGCACCCACTTCGTTTTCACTGCGGGCGAGCAGGAGTTCTACGCAAACAAGGGCTTGATGAACGAGCCGACACGCTGCCAGTCGTGCCGGTCGGCGCGCCGCGCCAACCAGAGCACGCTGCAGGAGAACGACGGCTACGTCCGCTATGGCAACTTCGCCAGCTTCGGCGGCAAGACGCCACGCCAGATGCATCCGGCTGCCTGCGCCGACTGCGGCCAGATGACCGAAGTCCCGTTCGTGCCGCGTGGCGAACGGCCCGTCTACTGCAGCACCTGCTACAGCAAGATCAAGCCTCCGACCCCGCGCGAGGCTCCGTCGCACTGAACCGGTGAGCGCCCCGGCCGACGTGCGCCTCATCCAGCTGGCGCGCATGCTGGCGCTCGAACCGCACCCACTGGACCACGCGACCGCCCGGCGGGCATTGCAAGCCCGGCCGGGCGATTTCGCGTCCGCCATCTTTCACGAGGCGGCCGATAGCGACGACGTGACGAGCGCGGACTCGGCGCGCGCATACCTGGAGGACCGGCTGGGCTTCTTCGGCGAGCTGCTCGACGGCACGGTGCGCGAGCAGGTGCGGGCGGCGTTCGAGGAGCGCCTGAGCGCGTGGGAGTAGCGGCTCGTGGCCAGCACCTGACATGACGGCTCGGAGTGATTCACCGCCGGGCGCAGCCTGGCTGTCGCGGCTTTGATGGCGCCGCGGGTTAGTGGAGGACCGGGCGCGGCGTGGGCGTACGCGTGGGCGTCGGCGGGAGCGGCGTCGGCGTCGGGGTAGGCGTGTTCGTGGGTGTCGGCGTCAACGTGGGCGTGGCCGTCGGCGGGATTGCCGTAGCGGTGGCGGTGGCCGACGGCGAATTGCCGGCGGTTGGGTCGGTACCGGCGGTGCCCGTTGGGTCGTTGCCGTTGTCGCCCTCGGCGCCCGTGCCCGCGCCGCCGGAGCCGCGACCGCCACCCATCGTCGTCGAGCCCCAGATAATCGGCCCGCTTGAGAGCGGCGTGCCCGGCGCGATGTGGAAGTCGAGGTAGTCCTCGGGGTTCACGTGCACGCCGCGCCAGCGGATTTCGAAGTGCAGGTGCTCGCCCGTCGAAAAGCCCGTCGAGCCGGAGATGCCGAGGACGTTGTTCGGGCTCACCTGCTGGCCCACCGAGACCCGGATTTCGCTGAAGTGGGCGTAGAGGGTGGTGTAGCCGTCGCCGCAATCGACGATGACGTGGTAGCCGTAGGTGTTCGAGTATTCGGCTTCGATGACCGTCCCGGCGCAGGCCGAGAACACCGGCGAATGCGGGTAGTCGTCGAGCGCGAGGTCGATGCCGCCATGGATGAGGCCGCCGCCGCGGGGCGCGCCGAACCGGTCGGTGACGGCGGTCCAGTGTTCGAGCGGCATGCTGAAGCGGCTGTTGTTGGCGTGGCGCGTGTCCTCGGGCGGGGCCTGGACGTTGTCCGGGGGTGGCGGGATCGCGCCCTCCTTGAGCTGTTCTTCCGTGGGGATACCGCCACCGCCCCGCGAATCGCCCGAAAGCGCTCCCGGCGTGCCGCCAAGCGCCTCCACCAGCTCATCGCCGTCCGTCTCGCCGGGATTGCTGCTGCCCGGCTCGCGCGCGACGGCCGCGACAGTGAGGATGCCCGTAATCAACGCCGCCAGCATCAACACGCGTGCTGCCAGCGGAATGGACGTCAGGCGATGGAGCAATCGCGTCATCGTTGTGAAGATCGGCAGTCTACCCCCAACGCGCTACCCCGCAGGCCCCGCAATCAGGTCAAGAAGGGATTTTTTACGGCAAGAATCGGGGAAGACCGCGAGGGTCAGGAGGGGCCCGAAGGGCCGTTCGCGTCCGGGTGCTCGGCGTCGCTGGCGGCGGTGGGCGAGGGGCGGAAGCGGGCCGTCACGCGCGTAACCGCCTCGCCGAGCTCTTCGATGCCGAGCAGGGCGGCCATGCCCGCGTAGATGGCGGCCCCGGCGACCGCCCCGGCCATCGCCACGACGGCATCGTCGAAGCGGCTCTGCACATCGAAGGGCCGGAAAGCGATCGCGAGGACGAGGGCCATCACGGCCCCGCAGAGGGCGAACCGGGCGATGGCGGCGAGGTCGCTGGCGGCCGACGCGCCGGTGCGGCGCACGTACCAGGCGTAGAGCAGGGTCCATTCGAGCCACGACGATGCCGAGACCGCGAACGCCAGGCCTTCGTGTTCGAAGCGTTGCCAGAGCAGGGCACTAAGCACGAAGTTCAGGGCGACGGCCGAAACGCTGAGGATGACTGGCGTGCGCGTGTCTCCCAGCGCGTAGAAGCCACGGCTGTGAATTTCGATGCCGGCCTGCGGGATGATGCCGATGCAGTAGAACCCGAGCGCGGCGGCCGTGAGGGCGGTATCGCCGGAGGTGAACTCGCCGCGTTCGAGCAGCAGCGCCGTGGCCGGGATGCGCAGCAGCGCGAGGCCGATGGCCGCCGGGATCGTGAGGAACATGATGACCCGCAGCACCCGCGAGATGGTGTTCTGCAGTGACTCGAGGTCCTCGTCGGCGGCGTGTTCCGCGAGGCGCGGGAAGACGGCGGTCGAAAGGGCCATGCCGAAGAGCGCGAGCGGCAGGCCCGCGAGCAGCCAGGCGTAGGTGAGGGCGTTGATGACGCTGTCGCCGACCTTCGACGCGAAGAAGGTGGTGATGACGAAGTTGAACTGCGCGGCAGCGAGCCCCACCACCCGCGGGCCCATGAGCCGGCCGACTTCTCGCGTGGCGGCATCGCGCCAGTCGAACGACGGGGTGTACTTCATCCGCTCGCGGAAGAGGCCGGGCACCTGCACCGCGAGGTGGAGCCCGGCGCCGGCCACCACGCCCACCGCGAGCCCTTCGACGCCGAAGGGTCCGGAAAGGAAGAGCGCCCCGAAGATGATGGCGAGGTTGTAGAGCATCGGCGCGAGCGCGGGCAGGAAGAACTGCTGCCGGGCGTTCAACATGCCCGTGACCATGCCGCTGACCGAGAAGAGCAGCGGCGAGAGCAGCATCAGCCGGGTGAGTTCGACGGCCTTGTCGGTGAGCTCCTGTTCGCGGCCGATATCGTCGCCGAGGCCGGGGGCCAGCAGCGGCACGAGCACCGGTGCGAACACGAAAGCGAGCAGGCAGAGCGCGGCGGTGGCGGCCGTGATGAGGTTGAGGACGGTGCTCGCCAGCAGCCAGGCGCGTTCTTCGCCTTCGCGGCGGTAGAGCCGCGCGAACACCGGGATGAAGGCGCTGCCGAGCGTGGCGCCCGCGAGCACCTGGAAGATCAGGTCCGGGACGCGGAAGGCGACGTTGTAGGCGGCGAGTTCGGGTGCGGTGCCGAAGGCATCGGCGATGGCCACGGTGCGCAGCACGCCCAGCAGCCGCGAGCCGATGAAGCCGAACGCGACGATCGCCGCTGCGACGGCAAGGCCGCCAGCCCGCGGCGACTGCGATGCCCTTTCGGGAGGGGCCACGGCTTCCGCCATTCCCCGCATGGTACGGGAGGATGGGTCATGAGGCATGAGACGCCCGTCGGGGCGCCGGACCGTGCGCCTCAGCCCACGTCGCGCGCGAGGAGGTCCTCCACGGTTTCGCGGCGGAGGAGCAGGCGCGCCTGCCCGCCGCGGACGGCGACGACTGGCGGGCGGGTGGCCATGTTGTAGTTCGAGCTCATCGCGAGGTTGTACGCGCCGCTTGCAGGCAGGGCTACCAGCTCGCCGGGGCGAAGGCGCGGCACCTCCGCGTCTTTCACCAGGATGTCGCCGCTTTCGCAGTACTTCCCGGCGATGGTCACGGTCTCTTCCGCGGGGTCGAGCGGGCGTTCGGCGGCGATGGCTTCGTACTGCGAGCCGTAGATCGCCGGCCGGATGTTGTCGGCCATGCCACCATCGACCGAGACGTAGGTGCGCACGCCCGGGATCTCCTTGCGGGCGCCGACCGTGTAGACCGCGACCATCGACCGCCCGACGAGCGCGCGGCCGGGCTCGATGTGCATTGCCGGCTCCGGGAGGTGGTGCGTCGCAAGGGCGTCGCGAAGGGTGCCGGTAACGACCTCGGCATATTCGGCGATGGACGGCGGGCGCTGGTCGCGCGTGTAGGCGAGCGCGAAGCCCCCGCCCGGGCTGTACTCGCGGAACTCGAAGCCGTGGACGTCGCCCATCTGCGAGGCGAACGCACAGACGACGGCGTTGCCCTGCTCGTACGGCTCCGTTTCGAAGATCGGCGAGCCGAGGTGCACATGCAGGCCGCGGACGTCGAGGTGTTTGGCGGCAAGCGCCTGCATTACCGCGCGCTCCGCGTCCCCGGTGGCGATGGCGAAGCCGAACTTGCTGTCGAGCACGCCGGTGGTCGTCTTGGCGTGGGTGTGCGGGTCGACGTTCGGCGAGATGCGCAGGAGGATGGCCTGCCGTACGCCGCGCTCCGAGGCGATGCGCTCCAGCGTCTCGAGCTCGTGGAAATTGTCGACCACGATGCGGCCGATGCCCGGCTCATCGAGCGCGAGTGCGAGCTCGGCGGGGAGCTTGTTGTTCCCGTGGAAGTAGAGCTTGTCGGCGGGGAACCCGGCCGCCCGGGCGATCGCAAGTTCGCCGCCGCTCACCACGTCCATGCCGATGCCCTCTTCGGCGAGGATGCGGGCGAACCCACGGGAGAGGAACGCCTTGCCCGCGTAGGCGACGCGCAGCGCCGGCCAGCGCGCTTCGAACTCCCGGCGGAACTCCTGGCAGGTTTCCCGGAAGTCGGATTCGTCGAAGACGTAGAGGGGCGACCCGAACTCCTCCGCGAGGTCGCGGACGTCGCAGCCGCCGATGCTCAGGCGGCCGGCGGGCGACAGCGCGGTGGTGTGCGGAAGGACATGGCGGTAGGGCAGGGCGTCGAGGGGATCGGGCATGGGACAAGGGTAACGGGAGGAGGGGATACGCGGAGGAGGGGCCACGCCCCTCCTCCGCGAGTGCTCTGTGCCCGGTGTGCAGTGCCCGGTGCCCGGTGCCCTGGGCGGCCGGTGCCCCGGGTGGGGCGAGTACCGGCCGCCGCGCGGGTCAGGACGGGTTGCGGCGGACGCCGAGGACGACGCGGGTGCCTTCGAGGTCGTGTTCCGCGCGATGGACGTCGGCGGGCGGGTCGCCAGCGATGAGCTCGGTGGTCAGCGTTTCGCCCTGGATGTAGGCGGCGTGCGCCTGCATCACGCGGGCGATTTCGGCGTCGCCGGCGTACCAGGTGGTGATGCGGTCGGCGAGCTCGAAGCCGGCGTCGCGGCGCATGTCCTGGATGCGGCGGACGAGCTCGCGCGCGAGGCCCTCGTCGGCCAGCTCGGGCGTAATCGCGGTGCTGATCGCAACGGTCAGGCCCCAGTCGTTGGCGGCCGCGTACCCTTCGGTGTCCTGCGCCTGCAGGAGGATGTCCTCGGGCTCGAGCTCGACGCCGGCCACGGCGACCGGCTGGCCGCGCCGCACGGCGCCAGCCACTTCGGCCGGCGGGAGCTTTGCCAGCTCGGCGCGGATCTGCTGGAGCTGCGCGCCGTACTTCCGCCCCAGCACCGGCAGGTTTGGCTTCACGTCGTACGTGACGACGGAGGTTTCGTCCTCCAGAAGGTTGAGGGCGCGCGCGTTCAGCTCTTCGAGCACGAGCTGCTCGTTCTTGCGCAGGGCCTCCGCGTCCTCGCCGGAGCGCGGCTTGACCATCACCTCGGCCACGGGCTGGCGCACCTTGATCTGGGCCTTCGCCCGGGCGGCCCGGCCGAGCGAGCACACGCGCTTCACGAGCTGGGTTTCGGCGTTGAGCGAGGCGTCGATGGCACTCGCGTCGGCCTTTGGCCAGTCGGCGAGGTGCACGGAGAGGGGCGCCGAATCGTCGAGAGAGCGCACCAGGTTCTGGTACATCTCCTCGGCGACGAAGGGCGTGAACGGCGCGAGCAGCTTCGAAAGCGTGACCAGCGCGGTGTAGAGCGTGTAGTAGGCGCTCTGCTTGTCGGTGTCGCTTTCGCTGGCGCCACGCCAGAACCGCCGCCGCGAACGGCGAACGTACCAGTTCGACAGGTCATCGACGAAGCTATCGAGCGCACGGGCCGCGTCGGTGGGGTCATAGTGGTCGAGCTCGGCAGTGACCTTCTCGATGAGCGCGTTCAGCTCGCTCAGGAGCCAGCGGTCGATTTCGGGCGCGGGGCCCGACGGCCGGGTGCGCGGGTCGGCCTGGTCGATGTTGGCGTAGCTCACGAAGAACGAGTACGTGTTCCAGAGCGTGAGCAGGAAGCGCCGCAGCCCTTCCTCCACAAGGCCCGCGCCGAAGCGGCCGGAGGTGCGCGAGAAGCCCGCCGAGTACATGTACCAGCGGGTGGCATCGGCGCCGAACTGCTCCAGGATGGGCCAGGGCTCGACCGCGTTGCCGCGGCTCTTCGACATCTTGTAGCCCTTCTCGTCCTGGATGTGCCCGAGGCAGATCACGTTTTTGTAGGCGATGCCGTCGGGGACGGCTTCGGCCGCCCTGAGCAGCGTCGCCTCGGCGTGGAGGGTGTAGAACCAGCCGCGCGTCTGGTCGATGGCCTCGCAGATGAAATCGGCGGGAAAGCGGCGCACGAACTCGTCCTCGTTTTCGAACGGGTAATGCCACTGCGCGTAGGGCATGGCGCCGCTATCGAACCAGGCATCGGCGACCTCGGGCACGCGGCGCATCTCGCCGCCGCACTGGCAGCGCAGAAGGATCTCGTCGATGAACGGCCGGTGCAGGTCGTCCATCGCGTCCACGCGAGCACGGTCGACGGCCCGCTCGGCGAGCTCGGCGCGCGAACCGACGCACGCGGCTTCGCCACAGCTCTCGCACTTCCAGAAGGGCAGCGGTGTGCCCCAGTAGCGCTCGCGGCTCACCGCCCAGTCGATGTTGTTTTCGAGCCAGTTCCCGAAGCGGCCGTACTTGATGTGCTCCGGGTACCAGTTGATGCGCTCGTTCCCTTCGATGAGCTGTTCGCGCTGGCGCGTCGTGCGGATGTACCAGCTGGGCTTGGCGTAGTAGAGCAGCGGCGTCTTGCAGCGCCAGCAAAACGGGTACGTGTGCCGGATGGTGCCGCTCTTCAGCATCAGGCCACGCTGCTCCAGGTCGCGGATGACGTCGCGGTCGGCGTCTTTCGCGAACTTGCCCGCCCCGGGGAGGTCGGGCGCCATGATGCCGCGGAGGTCGATGGGCTGCACGAACAGCAGCTGGAAGTGCTTGCCCTCTTCGAAGTCTTCGCCACCGAAGGCGGGCGCGATGTGCACAATTCCCGTGCCATCTTCAAGCGAGACGTAGTCCGCGGCGATGACGCGGCGCAGGCCCTCGGTCGTGGCGGGATCGGTGACGCGGCGCAGACGGCCCTCATCGTCGAAACGCATGACTTCCTGGCCGAGCTGTTCGGGGCGGTACAGGGGTTCGTAGCGAAGGCCGACGAGCTGTTCGCCGCGGAGGGTGCCCGCGTGCGTCAGCCGTTCGCCAAGGGCCTTCTCGGCGAGGGCCGTGGCGAGGACGTAGTACTCGCCTTCGTGCTCGTACACGCCGTACTCGGCGTCGCTCTTCACCGCCAGCGCGACGTTGCCGGGAAGGGTCCAGGGGGTCGTCGTCCAGGCGACGATCGACACCTGCTCGGCTGGTGCGAGATCGATGCCGGTGGCCTGCTCGAACTCGCGGGCCGGCACGCGGAACTTCACGTAGACGCTCGGGTCGGGGACGTTCTCTTCGTACCCGAGCGAGACTTCGTGGTCGGAGAGGCTGGTGCCGCAGCGGGGGCAGTGGGGCGTGCTGCGGTAGTCCTGGTAGACCATGCCGTGGTCCCAGAGCTGCTTGAAGATCCACCACCCGGTTTCGATGTACTCGTTGTGCCAGGTGACGTACGGGTTCTCCATGTCGGCCCAGAAGCCGATGCGCTCGGAGAGGCGCGTCCACTCTTCGACGTAGCGGCTGACGCTTTCCTTGCACTTCTGGTTGAAGGCGGCGATGCCGTAGGCCTCGATGCCCGGCTTGGAGTTGAGCCCGAGCTCCTTTTCGATTTCGAGCTCGACCGGGAGGCCGTGGGTGTCCCAGCCGGCCTTCCGGGGCACGCGATAGCCCTGCATCGTCTTGTAGCGCGGGATGAGGTCCTTGAACACGCGCGCGAGCACGTGGTGAATACCGGGACGGGCGTTCGCGGTGGGCGGACCTTCGTAAAAGACGAAGAGGTTCTCGGCGGAGCGGTCCTCCACGCTGCGGCGGAAGATGGCCTCGCGCCGCCAGAAATCGAGGATGCCTTCTTCGAGCCGTGGGAACGAAACTTTCGGATCGACCGGCTTAAACATTGCGAACTCCCGCGAGCGGTGATTGGATCGGCCGGTGGAACCGAGCCCAGCCCCGCTTTCGTACCGTGAAGAGATGGCTGCACGAACGGGCTCGGCCGAAAAAGAAACGCCCGTCCCACCGACAGGGACGAGCGTGCAGGCCCGCGGTACCACCCTGTTTCCCGCCGGGGGCGGGCACTCAGCGCGCGGCGTGCGCGGCGTCCGGCTGCGGCCCCTTCGCGTTCAATCCAACGCTGCGGCCAACAGGACTCGCGCTGCGACGCGTCGCTCCGCTAACGGTGAGCATCCGTCCGCGCCTAGTCCGGCGGGCCACCAGCCGAAAGCTGCAGGCGGGCTGCCGTTTCGGGCGGAGGCTCGGGAGGGATGTTCGCGCTCGCTGCCTGCGCCCCCTTCGCACCGGCCGGGGCTCGCTGGGCAAGCGCACGAGCGTTACTCGTCTCCGTCGTCGCCTGTTCTGTTCAGTACAGCAAGGCCGTCCGTGGCATGTCAATGATCCGCGCATCGCGGCTGCTGCTGGTGTTGCTTGGGGTGCTGCTGGTGGCCGCATGTGGCGGCGGCGGCGAGGACCTCGAACCGATTCGTTCGACGCCCACGCCCGTGCCGGGCACGCCCGACGCGGCCCTTTCGCCGACGCCCATGCCCGACCCGCCCCGGGAGCTGCGCGTGGCGTTCATCAACCTCGCCGCGCCGGTGGCCCTCGACGCGAACGACCCCGGCTTGAGCGACACCTTCGATGAGCGCCTGGCACTCCTGATTCGCGAGCTGCAGGCGTTCGACCCC
>JBLNCO010000373.1:0-2896 GCA_050260715.1 Hyphomicrobiales bacterium
TCGGTGATCGGCCGCGGGCCGACGAGGGACATTTCGCCCTTGAGCACGTTGATGAGCTGGGGGAGCTCGTCGATGCTCGTGCGGCGCAGGAAGGCGCCGAGGCGCGTCGTCCGGGGGTCGCGGTTCAGCTTGCGGGTCGCCGCGTAGCGGGCGGCCTCTTCGGGGTTCTCGAGGAGATAGGCGGCCAGCTTCGCGTCGTCGTTGCGCATTGTCCGGAACTTCCAGCAGCGAAACTTCCGTACGTGCTGGCCCATGCGCTCATCGAGGTAGAACGGGAACTGCCTGTCGATGAGCAAAATGGCCAGCGCCACCGCCAGCAGGAGCGGCGAGAGTACGACGAGTATTGCCGCCGACACCACCAGGTCTGCCGTGCGTTTCACTGCTTCGCTTACCGACGAAGAACGAAACGGACGGACGAGAATGCCTTCGTCTCCTCGTGCTGCCTGGTTCTTCCGTTCGAGTAGCAATGGAATGTCCTCCAGACGGCTGCGCTGCGTAGCTGCAGCTGTACAGAACCACGCGAACTGCTTGCTTGTCCGCGAGGCGGGCGTCACTTCTCGCAGGTTGATAAGTGGTGTCTCCGCGACGGGTTCGATGCTAGACGCGCTGCATAACGTCGCGCAGGAAACGTCGGTGAACGAGTGGTAGATGTTTGGTGCGATAACGTGCATCGGGGTTTCTGGTCGTCTGCACGACCTCCGAAGATGGCCTCGGTGGCAACGGCGCACTGTGTGGTGTTCTCCGTCCCGATCGCGCCGATGCCCGCATCGCAACCAGTGATGCATTGAAAGGAGGACCAATGAGGAACTTCGCGACAATCGCCGGTGGAGTTGCGCCGGTGCGATTGCGTATCCGCGGGGGAGGAAGGGCGGCCTGCCGGGGCGGGCGGTCGTGACCCTACGCGACTTCCTTCGCCTCGCGCGGCGGTGGTGGCTGGCGGTGTTGGTGGCGTGTTCGCTCGCCGGCGGGGCGGCCTACCTGGTCAGCCGGCAGATGGACCCGGTCTACCGGGCCCAGGCCACGCTGCTGGTGAACCAGGCGCAGAACCCGGCGGCGCTGACCTACCAGGACATCCTCGGGAGCCAGCAGCTCACCACGACGTACGCCGAGCTGGCGACGTCGAACATCAATCTGCAGCGGGCGGTGGAACAGCTGCAGAGCGAGGGCGTCGATGTCTCGACGCTCCAGAAGCGGGTGGAGGCGAAGCCGATCAAGGGAACCCAGCTCATCCGAATCTCCGCAGAGGATACCGACCCGAAACGGGCGGCTGAGTTCGCGAACACCGTTTCCGAAGTCTTCCTCGGCTACATCAAGGACGCCCAGCTCGCGGGCAACACCGACCCGGGAACGCACCCGCTGAACACGGTGTTCGTGGCCGGTTCGGCAACCCCACCGGCTAGCCCCGTCTCGCCAAACATCCCGTTGAACGTGGCGGTCGGCGTGTTCGTTGGGCTCGTGCTGATGGTCGGCGGCATCGCGGTCATCGAGTACATGAACGACCGGGTCAACGCGCGCGAGGATCTCGATTCGCTCGGCCTCGCCTACCTCGGTGGGGTGATCCAGACGTCCCGGCCGCGCCGGGATAAGAGCTGGATTGCCCGGCCGGGCAGCAACGCGACCCTGCTCGAATCGTTCCGCCAGGTGCAGGCGAACCTCGCGTTCGCCCTCAGCACCACGCCGGCGAAGGTCATCCTCATCAGCAGTTCGCAGCCGAGCGAAGGCAAGAGCACGGTCGCTTCGAACCTGGCGGCCGCACTTGCCGAGTCGTCGAAGCGGGTGCTGCTGATTGATGGCGACTTCCGGAAGCCGGACGCGCACCGCTATTTCGGTTTCCCGAACACCATTGGCCTGACATCGACGGTGGCGGCAGGCCCCGAAACGGCGACATCGTTCGCCCGGCCGGTCTCCGAGTTCCTCTCGGTGCTCGGCGCCGGGCCTGTACCACCGAACCCGACCGAGATGATCAGCTCGCCGCGCATGGCCGAGGCAATGGCCGCACTGCGGAACGAGTACGACATCATCATCATCGATAGCCCGCCGCTGCTCGGGATCGCCGATTCGGCCCTCTGGACGAACCTTTCGGACGCCGTCGTTTTGGTGGCGCGGCGAAAGAAGACGCGGAGCGGCCAGCTCGAGGAGTCGGTGCGGCTTGTGAGGGCGAGCCACAAGCCGCTGCTCGGCGTGATCATCAACGGCTACTCCCCGCATCGCATGGGCTACTACTACTACCGCCCCCGCGAGGAATCGCAGAACTCGAAGTCATCGGTCCACGCCAACGCGGCGAGCAAGAAGCTGCCCGTCGCCAGCAAGGAGTAGGAACCACCACGCACACAAGGAGGACACCTGTGAGATTCCTGACCGCCGTCCTGGCTTCGGCCGCCATGTTGGGCGCCCTTGCGGTGGCGCCAGCGTTCGCACAGTACCCGCCCCCCGGGGAACCGATCACCATCACGCCTTCCAACGCGACGCCGGCCGTTGGGCAGACCATCACCCTGCAGATCCAGGTGAACCAGCAGCAGGCGGCCGCGATCGGCAACCAGGGTGGCGGCGTCATCCTCGCGAGTGCCATGAAGCCCGGAGCGGCCACCGGGCCGCAGGCGCAGGCCGGCCTGCAGGTCGTCGCGTGCACCGCGGGCGTCACCGGCGGCGCTGGCGCCACGGTTACGCCGACCAGCTTCAACACCGACGCGCAGGGCCGCGCTGAGCTGAGCCTCTACACCGGCACGCAGCCGGGAACCCTGACCGTTGGCGTGACCTGCGGTTCGAACTCCGCGCAGATCCTGGTGCAGGTGGGTGCGGCCACCCCGACCGTCACCGCTACCGCCCCGGGCGTCGAGGTCACGGGGACGCCACCCGGCGGTGGGGCGACGCCGCAGGCGCCGAACACCGGCACCGG
>JBLNCO010000374.1:0-7699 GCA_050260715.1 Hyphomicrobiales bacterium
GGGCTCGTCGACGCCATCGCCGAGCGGACGGGGCTCGACCCCGCGAAGAACCTCTACCCGTCCCTGGTCGTCGCGGCGGCGGTCGCAGCGATGCGCCTCGCGAGCGCTCGGGCGAGCACGCCGGGCTTCGCGAAGGACCGCAGGGCGCTCATTACAGAAGCATTCGAATCACTGGCAGCCGGGCTTCCCGCGGCCGGCGCCTGAGACTGAGATAAGGAACCAGGAAACGCGTATGGAAATGCCTGCAACGGTCGAGCCAGCAGGGACGGATAGCGGTCCGATAGCGGCGATCACGCACCGCCAGGTGCTGATCATCTTCAGCGGGCTCATGCTCGGGATGCTGCTTTCGGCGCTGGACCAGACGATCGTGGCGACCGCCCTCCCGACGATCGTCGGCGATCTCGGCGGGCTCGACCACCTGGCATGGGTCGTCACGGCGTACCTCCTGGCCTCGACGGTGGCGACGCCGCTGTACGGCAAGCTCGGCGACCTCTACGGGCGCAAGCGGCTCTTCCAGATTTCCATTGTCATCTTCCTGTTCGGAAGCATCCTCTGCGGCATCGCCGGTTCGATGCTGCAGCTCATCATTTTCCGGGCGATCCAGGGCGTCGGCGGCGGCGGGCTGATGGTGCTGTCGCAGGCGATCATCGCCGACGTCGTGAGCCCCCGCGAACGGGGCCGATACCAGGGCTACTTCGGTGCGGTGTTCGGCGCGTCGAGCGTGGCCGGGCCGCTCCTCGGCGGCTTCTTCACCGACAACCTGTCGTGGCGCTGGGTGTTCTACATCAACGTGCCGCTCGGCATTGCCGCGCTCATCGTGACGAGCTTCGTGCTCCCGGCGACGAGCAGGCGCATCCAGGCGCGGATCGACTACCTGGGCTCGGCGCTGCTCATGGGCACGATTACCGCGATTGTGCTGGTGACGACCTGGGGCGGCACCGAGTACGCGTGGGGCTCGCGGACGATCATCGGGCTCATCGGCGCCGCTGCGCTCATGCTGGCCGCCTTCCTGCTGGTCGAACCGCGGGTGAGCGAGCCGGTGCTCCCCCTGCGGCTGTTCCGCGGTAGCGTGTTCACGGTTTCAAGCGCCGTCAGCTTCATCGTCGGCGTGGCGATGTTCGGGGCAATCAGCTACCTGCCGCTCTTCCTGCAGATTGGCGGCGGCGCGTCGGCCACGAACTCGGGGCTGCTGCTCCTCCCGCTGATGCTCGGGCTGCTCTCGACGTCCATCGCCGCCGGCCAGCTCATCACCCGCACGGGCCGCTACCGGGTGTTCCCGATCGCGGGGACCGCCATCGCGTCGGTCGGGCTGTTCCTTCTTTCGACCATGGACGCCGACACGTCGCGCACCGTCTCGGGGCTCTACATGCTCGTGCTCGGCGTGGGCATCGGCATGGTGATGCAGGTGCTGCTGATCGCCACGCAGAACGCGGTACGCATCGGCGACCTCGGCGTCGCGACCTCATCGGTGAGCTTCTTCCGGTCGGTTGGTGGTTCCGTGGGTGTGGCTCTGTTCGGCACGCTGTTCAACCGGCGGCTCACCGACACCCTGCCGGAGTCGCTGCGGCTGCAACTCGACCCGGCATCGGCCCGCCCGGAGAGCATCCGCGCGCTGCCCGAGGCCATTCGTCACCAGTACGAGTCGGGCTTCGCCGACGCACTAACGGGCGTGTTCCTGTACGCGGTGCCGGTGATGATCATCGCGTTCGCGCTCACCTGGCTGCTGCGCGAAGTGCCCCTCCGGCACTCGGTCGGCGACGCGGCCGATGCGGAACACGCCGGCGAGGAAGTCCCGGCGACGGCGCCGCAGCATCGCGCGGCGGCTCCAGCCCCGGCGCGGCGCCTGCCGCCTGAGCGCTCGGAGTCGTAGGGCCCCGGGGCGCTCAGCTCGAGCGCTTCGAGCCCTTCTTCTGGGCGGCGGCGGGGCTTGCCGATCGGGCGGATTCGATGCGGGTAGGGTGCCGCTGGTCCGGCGGAAGGAACCCCAGGCGATGCCGGCTGGCATCTTCCGCGGGGTGCAGTTCGACGCGGTAGATGGTCTGGTAGGGCAGGAACACCTCGACGTCGTGCTCGTGGTCTTCGCGCTTGGTATGGAGCGCGACCCACGCGTCGGACACGCCGGAGATGCCCTTCACGTAGTGCGTTGCCCCGTCGATGGTGAGGAGCTCGACGATCGGCGAATCGCAGTCGGCCTGCTGGCAGAATGCGTCGATGGACTGCGGCAGGATGTTCTCGAAGAAGTTCCGGTCGAAGGGGATCGCCGGGATGGGGATAGGGCCGCTCGATGGGGGAGTTTGCGGCGAAGGAACAACTCCCGGCGGTAAGTAAATAACGCGTTGGGGTACGGTCATATCGCGAGCGTACGGGCGCGGGAGTGCGGCGACAAGCACCTGCCGGGCGCCGCGGGAGGCCCGGAACCGGGCCTCCCCGCGCTCACGTCGAGGGTCAGGCCCGGTTCGCCGTGAACGGGCCGGAGCCGAAGGCGCCGAACTGCACGGTTCCGCTGATGCTGTCGCCTTCGTGGTTGCCAGCGAACTTCAGTTCCATGGGACCCATAGCGCCCGTGAAGGTGGTCGAGAAGTTGACCGAAGCGCCGTCGGCGGTGCCGGTCACCGCGGAAGAGCCCTGCGGGCCCTTGAAGGCGCCGGAGAGGTTGTTGCCCGACGAGGTGAGTTCGAGGTCGACTTCGCGGTTCCCCATCGGGGTCTGCATGCTGAGCTTCCAGTTGCCGTCGATGGCCATGTCACGTCCTGTGGTGTTGTCCGCCGGGTAGTGGCGGCTGCGGCATGGTATCACATTCCGAATGGCATTCGGGTACCGGCGGTGGGCGACGGGATCGTACACTGGTCGCCAGACCCCGGAGGCTCGCTATGTCCGACAAGAAGGCAACCCAGCCCAGCCTGTTTTCCGAAGAGGCGCTCGCATCTCTTTCGCGGAAGGTACACGCGTGGGAGGAGGGGCCACTCGCGAAGACGCTGCAGCGCCAGCCGGAGCGCCGCAAGGAGTTCCACACGAGCTCGGCGCCGGTGCAGCGGCTCTACACCCCGCTCGACGTCGCCGACCTGGACTACGAGCGGGACCTCGGCTTCCCGGGAGAGTACCCCTTCACGCGGGGGGTGCAGCCGACGATGTACCGCGGCCGCTTCTGGACGATGCGGCAGTATGCCGGCTTCGGGACCGCCGAAGAATCGAACCAGAAGTTCCGCTTCCTGCTGAGCCAGGGCCAGACCGGCCTCTCGGTGGCGTTCGACCTGCCAAGCCAGCTCGGCTACGACTCCGACGACCCGATGGCCATCGCCGAAGTCGGCCAGGTGGGTGTGGCGATCGACTCGCTCTACGACATGGAAACGCTGTTCGAGGGCATCCCGCTCGACAAAGTGTCGACGAGCATGACGATCAACGCGCCCGCGCCGGTGATGCTGGCGATGTACATCGTCGCCGCCGAAAAGCAGGGCGTGCCGGGCGAGAAGCTGAACGGCACCGTGCAGAACGACGTGCTCAAGGAGTACGTGGCGCGGGGGACGTACATCTTCCCGCCCGAGCCGAGCGTGCGGCTGGCCGCGGACGTGATGGGGTATTGCGCGAAGCACGTGCCGCAGTGGAACACAATCTCCGTCAGCGGCTACCACATGCGCGACGCGGGCTCGACGGCGGCGCAGGAGATCGGCTTCACGTTCGCGAACGCCTGCGCCTACATGGACGCGGCCATCGAGCGGGGGCTCAACATCGATGAGTTCGCCCCGCGCATCAGCTGGATCTTCAACACCCACAACAACTTCTTCGAGGAAGTGGCGAAGTACCGGGCGCTCCGGAGGCTCTGGGCGAAACTGCTGAAGGAGAAGTACGGCGCGAAAGACCCGCGCTCGATGATGCTGCGCACGCACACGCAAACGGGCGGCTCAACCCTGATGGCGCAGCAGCCCGAGAACAACATCGTGCGCGCGGCCATCCAGACGCTCGCGGCCGTGGTTGGTGGCGTGCAGAGCATCGCGCTCAGCTGCTTCGACGAGGCCCTCGCCCTGCCCACGGACGAAGCGCAGCGCATCGCGCTCCGGACGCAGCAGATCATCGCCCGTGAAACGGGCGCCGCCGACACCGTCGACCCGATGGCGGGTTCGTATTACGTCGAGCACCTGACGAACGAGCTCGAACGGCAGGCGGTGGACTACATGCGCCAGATCGAGCAGCAGGGCGGCGCGGTGAAGGCGATCGAAAGCGGATGGATCCAGCAGCAGATCGCCGAGGCGAGCTGGGAGTACCAGCGGCGGATCGACGAGGGCGAAGAGATCATCGTCGGGGTGAACGAATACACCGAAGGCGGCGAGGCGCGGCCCTCGATCTTTTCGGTCGACCGGCGGCTGGTGGAACACCAGCTCAAGCGGCTGCAGCACCACCGGCGGGAACGCGACATGGCGAAGGTCGAAGCGAGCCTCGCGAACCTGAAGCGCGTGTGCGAATCGAACGAGAACACGATGCCGGCGATCATCGAGGCCGTGCGCAGCTACGCGACGCTGGGCGAAATCTGCGGAGCGATGCGCGAGGTCTTCGGCGAGTACAACGCGCCGACGGTCATCTGATTGCCGCTTCGTTCCCCCGCGCGCACCGCGGGAAATTGCGAATTGCGATGGCGAACGCCGTTCAGGTCCGGTCAACGCGGCGTGCCGGTTCGCGGTTCCATCAATCGCGAGGTTATGGGGAGAGCGCCGTGCGCGTTGTCGCCATGCGTGAGCGTCGTATAGTCCGAGCCCACAAACTGCCCCTGGAGATCAGAGATGGACTTTCGCGATACAAGCGAACAGGCCGCATGGCGAGAGGAAGTGCGGAGCTTCCTGCAGAAGGAGCGGCCTGACCGCGGCGACGGCGCGCCCCCGAATTGGGAGCAGGGCCCCGATGCCATGCGCGAGTGGCGGAACAAGCTCGCGCAGAAGGGCTGGATAGCGCCCGCGTGGCCCAAGGAGTACGGCGGCGCCGGCCTCGGCGTGATGGAGCAGTTCATCATGAACGAGGAGTTCGCCGAGGCGCGCGTGATGAACGTGGGCGGCATGGGCACGAGCATGATCGGCCCGACGATCATCATCCACGGCACCGACGAGCAGAAGAAGGAGCACCTCGGCGCCATCCTTCGCGGCGAGACCCGCTGGTGCCAGGGCTACAGCGAGCCCGGCAGCGGCTCGGACCTGGCGTCGTTGCAGACACGCGCCGTGCGCGACGGCGACGACTGGGTGATTAACGGCCAGAAGATCTGGACGACCGGCGCCCAGTTCGCGAACTGGATGTTCATGCTCGCGCGGACGGACCCGGACGCGCCGAAGCATCGCGGCATCACCTACTTCCTGGTCGACATGAAGACGCCAGGCATCACCGTGCGGCCGCTGACCACGCTGGCGAACACCCAGACGTTCAACGAGGTGTTCTTCGAGGACGTCCGCGTCCCGAACCGGAACGTGCTCGGCGAGGTGAACCGCGGCTGGTATATCGGGACCACCACGCTCGACTTCGAACGGTCGTCGATTGGCAACGCCGTCGGGCAGCGCCAGGCGCTGGAGTACTACCTGCGCTACGCCCGGCAGCATCGCAACGACGGCACTGTGAACCAGGTCGAGACGTGGCGGTCGGAGTTCTCGGACCGCTGGATCGAGGCGGCGACGGCGAAGATGCTGAGCTACCGCGTCATCAGCATCCAGGCGGCCGGCCAGGTGCCGAACTACGAGGCCTCGATCGCGAAGCTGTTCAACACTGAGCTCACGCAGCGCATCGCCCGGACGGCCATGAAGCTGCTCGGGACGCACGCCCTGCACTGGGATTCGAAGAACGCGCCGATGCGCGCCCGCGCCCCGCAGAGCTACCTGCAGACCGTGTCGTCGACGATTGCCGGCGGGACGAGCGAGGTGCAGCGCAACATCATCGCGACGCGCGGCCTCGGACTGCCGCGTTCCTGATTCCCGGATAGCCGGACATCCAACCTGACCTCGGCGCCTGCCCGCGGAGGCTCCGCGGGCGCGCCGTGTCTTTCGAGGAGCACCAATGACCTATAACAAGCCAATCCCCGAGCCAAGCCCGCTCACGCGGCCATTCTGGGAAGGGGCGAAGGCGGGGAAGCTCATGCTTCCGCGCTGCACCAACTGCAACCGCGTCCACTGGTACCCGCGGCTCATCTGCCCGTACTGCCACGCGACCGAGATCGAGTGGATCGAAGGGAGCGGCGAGGGCCGTCTGCACACGTTCGCGGTCCAGCACCGCGCCTTCGGCGGCTGGGCCGAAGAGACACCCTTCGTGACCGCCTACATCGACCTGAACGAAGGGGACCGGATGCTGACGGTCCTCCGTGGGGTGGACCCGACGAAGCCCGAGACCATTCGGATCGGCTGCCGGGTGAAGGTGGAGTTCGAACCGGCGAGCGACGACGTGCACATCCCGTTCTGGCGGGTGGTGGAGTAGGAGGGAACCATGCCTGGCGAACTTTCCCGCGCCGCCGCGATCGTGGGGGCGGCGGAAGCGAACGAGATCGGCTACCCCGAGAAGCCAAAGACCGCGCTCGAACTGCACATCGAGGCGATCACGAACGTCAGTAAGCAGACGACCATCCCGATTTCGCGGATCGACGGCGTGTTCGCGGCCGGCTGGGCCTCGGAGATCGCCGAACACCTCGGGCTGCACCCGAAGTACATCGACACCACGTCGGTCGGCGGTTGTTCGTTCGAGATGCACGTGCACCACGCGCTCGCCGCGATCCACGCGGGGATCATCGAGGTCGCGCTGGTGACGCACGGCCAGAACGGCTGGTCGGCGCGCGCGACGCGTGGCCGCGGTACCGGCGGTGGCCGGCCGGGCGGTGATCCGTGGTCGCCTTCGAACCAGACGACGATGGCGTACGGCCTTTCGGGCGCGCCTTCGAACTACTCGCACGCGATGACCCGGCACAACTACCGCTACGGCTCGACGCCGGAAGACTTCGCGCACATCGCCGTGGTCACGCGGCAGTGGGCCACCCTGAACCCGCGGGCGGTCATGCATTCGAAGAACACCCACCCTGAGGGCGGCCCGATCACGGTCGAGGACGTGCAGAACTCGCGGCTCATCTCCTGGCCGCTGACGCTACTGCACTGCTGCCTGGTGACCGACTACGGCGGGGCCGTGCTGGTGACGAGCCCGGAGATTGCGCGCAGCCTCCCCACGAAGCCGGTCTGGATCGCGGGCGCGGGCGAGAGCATGAGCCACCAGAACATGCTCGAGATGGAGGACTTCACGGCGACGTCGGCGGCGGCGAGCGCGGCCGCGGCCTACCGGATGGCCGGGATGGGCCCGGAAGACATGGAAATGGCCATGATCTACGACTCGTTCACCGTCACGGCAGGGATCACGGCCGAGATGCTCGGGCTGGCCCCCCGGGGCGAGGGCTTCATGCTCTGGAAGGACGGCCGTGCGGCGCCGGGCGGCAAGTTCCCCATCAACACCAACGGCGGCGGGCTGTCGTTCAACCATTCGGGGATGTACGGCATGCAGCTGCTGGTGGAGGCGTACCGCCAGCTTTCGGGCACCGCCGAGGACGGCGTGAACGGCCTCCCGGGCAAGCAAACCAGCGCGCGCTCGTGCGTGGTCAACGGCACGGGTGGGAGTCTTTCGACGACCGGGACGCTGGTGCTGGTGGCAGACTGAGAGTACCGAGTGCCGAGTGCCGAGTGCCGAGTGCCGAGTGCCG
>JBLNCO010000375.1:0-2853 GCA_050260715.1 Hyphomicrobiales bacterium
GGCGCCGCATCGAGAAGGCCGTCGCAACACTGCGCGAAGGGCGGACTTAGCGATCCTGCAGCCGCACGCTAGAATGCGCGGATTATCCGCAGGAGGAGCCCATGGCATCCCGCGCCGAAGACCTCGCCCGCCGCATCGAGGACGCGAACAGCGCCCTCCTCCAGGTGACGAAGCCAGTACCCCCGAGCAGTGGACCGCCAGGGTCGCGGATGGGGCCTGGACCCAGGGCTTCTCAGCTTACCACGCCGCCGCCGGCATTGGCGGCATCACCGACATGGTCCGTGGCATGGCGAACGGCGAAGGCCTTCCGCCCCTCGACTTTGGGGGCATCGACCAGGTCAACGCCGAGTTCCTCGCGCAGCACCCCAACCCCACGAAAGAAGAGGCGCTCGCCCTCATTCGCGAGAACGCGCCGCGCTCCGCCGCCTTCGCTCGCGGCCTCTCCGATGCGCAGCTCGATACAACCGCGCACCTCGTCGCCACCGGCACCGACGTCTCCGTGCAGCAGGTCGCCGAGATGCTGCTCGTCGGACACCCGCTCCTCCACGCCGAAGCCATTTCGAAGGCGCGCTAGACAGGGCCGTTCTTGCTACGGTAGGAGCATGCCCGCCGTCGAGACGCACCGCACCATCGAGGCTGTCTGGCGCATCGAATCCGCCCGGCTCATCGCCGGGCTGGCGCGCCTCACGCACGACATCGGCCTCGCCGAGGACCTCGCCCAGGATGCCCTGGTCGCCGCCCTCGAACAGTGGCCGAAGACCGGCGTCCCCGACAAGCCCGGCGCCTGGCTCATGACCATCGCCCGCCGCCGCGCCGTCGACCAGTTCCGCCGCAACCGCGTGCTCGAACGCAAGCAGGAAGAGCTCGCACGCGAGCTCGAAGCCGGCGGCGAATCCGAGGCGCCCGATTTCGCCGAGGGACTTGACGACGAAGACCTCGGCGACGACCTCCTCCGGCTGGTGTTCACGGCCTGCCACCCGGTGCTCTCCACCGAGGCCCGCGTCGCCCTCACCCTGCGCGTCCTCGGCGGGCTCACCACCGAAGAGATCGCCCGCGCCTTCCTCGTCGCCGAACCGACCGTCGCACAGCGCATCGTCCGCGCGAAACGCACCCTCGCCGAAAAGAAGATCCCCTTCGAGGTGCCGCGTGGTCCCGAGCTCGCCGCGCGCCTCTCGTCCGTGCTCGAAGTCATCTACCTCATCTTCAACGAGGGCTATACCGCGACCGCCGGCGGCGACTGGATGCGCCCCGCCCTCTGCGAGGAGGCGCTCCGCCTCGGCCGCGTGCTCGCGGGCCTCGCCCCGAATGAGCCCGAGGTCCACGGCCTCGTCGCACTCATGGAGATCCAGGCCTCGCGCTCCCGCGCTCGCGTCGGCCCCGATGGCGAGCCGATCCTCCTGCTCGACCAGAACCGCACCCTCTGGGACCGCCTGCTGATCCGCCGCGGCCTCGCCGCCCTCGAACGCGCCGAGAAACTCGGTGGCGCGAACGGCTACTACGCCCTCCAGGCCGCTATCGCCGCCTGTCACGCCCGCGCCCTCACGCCCGAGGAGACCGACTGGGAGCGCATCGCCTCCCTGTACGCCACGCTCGCGCGTATCCGTCCTTCGCCGGTGGTCGAACTGAACCGTGCCGTCGCCGTCGCCATGGCCCACGGGCCGGCGGCCGGCCTCGAAATCGTCGACACCCTCCTCGACGAGCCCACTCTGAAGAACTATCACCTGCTGCCCAGCGTCCGCGGCGACTTCCTTGCGAAACTCGACCGCCACGACGAAGCCCGCGCCGAGTTCGAGCGCGCCGCCTCGCTTACTCAGAATGGCCGCGAACGGGAGCTCCTCCTCGAACGCGCCCGCGCTTCCCTCGCCACCACCTGAACCGCCCGCGCGCGTAGAATCCGGTTTCGCCGCACCCCGCCCGGAGGAACCACATGAAAGTCAGCCTGTTCTACCTGCCCGGTGTCGGCAGTCGCGAAGATGTCGAACAGGGCATGGCCGGGCTTCGCCCCGAGCTCTACCAGGCGATGCTCGCCGACATCTCCGAAGAAGCCCGCCTCGCCGACGACCTCGGCTACGATTCCATCTCCTTCACCGAGCACCACTTCCACGTCGAGGGCTTCGAGCTTTCGAACAACCCCGTGCTGCTCGACCTCTACATCGCGATGCAGACGCGCCGCCTCCGCGTCGGCCAGCTGGGCATCGTGCTCACCGCCCAGAACCCCATCCGCGTCGCCGAAGACATCGCCATGCTCGACCACATGTCGGGCGGCCGCGCGAACGCCGGTTTCGCCCGCGGCTACCAGCGCCGCTGGGTCGACACCATGGCCCAGCACCTGCACGGCATCCACGGCGCGACCCCCGGGGAGCACGACAGCATCGACGCTGCCAACCGCGCCGCCTTCGAAGAACACTTCCGCATCATCAAGAAGGCCTGGACCGAACCGATGCTCTCGTACCAGGGGCGCTACTGGCAGGTCCCGGTCGAAGGCACGCCGTGGGACATCGAAGCCACCCGCCGCTACGGCGCCGGCGTCGACGCCGGCAACATCGTCCGCGAAGTCGGCGTGGTCCCGAAGCCGCTCCAGCAGCCGCACCCGCCCATCTTCCAGCCGTTCGCATCCAGCGAGAACACGATTCGCTGGTGTGCGCGCGAAGAGGTAACGGCCGTCCTCCCCGTGATGCGGACCGCCCTCCAGAACCGCCTCTACGAGGTGTACCGCGAAGAGGCCGCCGCCAGCGGCCGCCAGCTCGCGCCCGGACAGGGCCTCGGCGTCCTTCGCGACGTCATCATCTGCGACACCGATGATGAAGCGCGGCACTGGTGGCGGCACGGGGCCGCCTTCTGCGGCGCCGCATG
>JBLNCO010000376.1:0-9575 GCA_050260715.1 Hyphomicrobiales bacterium
CGGCGTGCCCATCCTTTTGTCGGGGGGTCAGCGGTTCGAACGCGGGCTGGCCCAGCCCGCGGTAGTTCGCGGGCTGAAGGTGGCACCGGCCGGGTATCCTGACGGGCATGCGGTACCTGGCGCTGGGCGATTCGTACACGATCGGCGAGGGGGTGGCCGAGGGGGAGCGGTGGCCGGTCCAGCTGGCACAGCTGCTGCGCGAGCGGGGATACGCGCTCGAGGCGCCCGCAATCGTCGCGCAGACCGGCTGGACGACGGGTGAGCTTTCGACGGCCATCGATGCGGCGTCGCCGGAAGGGCCGTTCGAGCTCGTTTCGCTGCTTATCGGCGTGAACAACCAGTACCGCGGGCTGCCGGTCGAGGGATATCGGCGGGAGTTCGAGGCGCTGCTGGCGCGGGCGATCGCGTTCGTGGCCCGGCAGCCGGCGCGTGTCCTGGTGCTTTCGATCCCGGACTGGGGGCAGACGCCGTTCGCGGCGGGCCGCGACCGGGAGGGCATCGCAGCGGAGATCGCGGCGTTCAACGCGGTGAACGCGGATGCGGCGGCCGCCGCGGGGGCGCGGTACATCGATGTAACCACGGCGAGCGCGGCCGCGGGAACCGACGCGGGGCTGCTCGCAGGCGACGGTCTGCACTACTCGGGGCGGATGTACCGCCGCTGGGCGGAGCTGGCGTTGGGGCCGGCGACGGCGGCTCTCGCGGGCGATCCGGTGGCTCCGCGAGGGTGATTCGAGCGGCCCGATGCGGCCGGGACGTGGCCCCAATTGGGGATGCGCATAACTTTCCGGCGCATGCGCGCATCCGGATCACCGGCTTTATCGATATGCCAATTTGCGTCCCTTCCCGGATTCGATTTTGGCCCGGGCGCCCCTCGCGCCTCGCCGGTGAACCGTGCGGTAGGGGCTTTGCCAGATTCGCCGGGCGGCGTTCGATTCGACGGGGCTGAACAACGCGCCGGCCGGACGGGCGGGTGGAGGCGGGCCTGACGAATCGTCATTTCGCGCGGCGAACGAGCGTTCGATGGGCGAGACCTATGTCCAGTACGAGCTATCGCGCCCCGGTTGATTCCTCGTATGGACAATCCTTATAGTCGCGGCGTTCGTATCGACGGCAAAAGACAGTCAACGGGAGGGGAATGCGAACAATGAGTGGAAGTTACTGGGACCGGTACTGGAGACGGCAGAGCAGCCGGCGCCGCTTTTTGAAGGGGGCGGCGGTCACGGGCGTCGGCGCGAGCGCGATGGCCCTGGTGGGCTGTGGCGACGACGATGATGACGACGACGACGGTGGCGACATTCAGCTCGCGACGCCGACTCCGGGCGCCAGCGCGACCCCGACGCCGGCCGACCCGTTCGCGACCGCCACGCGTGGCGGGATCTACAAGATCGACACGACGGGCGACCCGCCGACGCTGGACCCCTACGGGAACCTGAGCTTCCTCACGAAGGGCATCGGCGGCTACTTCTACGGGCGCCTCTACAAGTACAAGACGGGACCGGGCATCCTGCCCCTGAGCGTGCGCCCGACGCCGGACATGGCGGAATCGGCCGAGCCTTCGCCCGATGGCACGCAGTGGACGATCAAGCTGAAGCCGGGCCTGAAGTTCCACAATGTCGCGCCGGTAAACGGTCGCGAAGTCACCACGGACGACGTGAAGTTCTCGTGGGGCCGGTTGACGGCGGAGACGACGCAGAACCGCTCGCAGGTGTCGTTCGTCGACAGCGTTACATACCCGGATAAGTCGACGATTGTCTTCAAGCTGAAGCAGCCATACGCGCCGTTCCTCGACACGCTGGCAGACACGAACCTGCTGTTCATCATGCCGACGGAATCGGACGGCGGGTTCGACCCGACGAAGACGATGATCGGGAGCGGCCCGTGGATCTTTAAGTCGTACCAGGCGAACGTGAAGTTCGTGATGGACAAGAACCCTGATTGGTACATGAAAGGGTTCCCCCTCATGGACGGCATCGAACTGTCCATTGTGCCTGAGTACGCGAACCGCCTGGCACAGTTCCTCGCGGCGAACTCGGACTCGCTGGGCATCAACGCGGAAGACCTGGTCGAGGCGAAGAAGCAGATCCCGGACATCCAGCTGGAAGGCCGGACGGGCCCCACGCTGAGCTTCCTGTACTTCGAATCCGGCCCGGATTCGCCGTTCAAGGACGACCGGGTCCGCCAGGCGATTTCGATGGCGCTGAACCGCGACGACCTGCTGGAGCTGGGGTACAACCTGAAGCGCCTGCGGGACGCCGGGCTCGACGTGCAGTCGCCGTACCACAACATCATCCCGGCGGGCGAGACGCGCTGGTGGCTCGACCCGACATCGGCCGACATGGGCGAGGGTGCGAAGTACTTCAAGTACGACCCGGCCGAGGCAAAGAAGCTTCTCGACGCGACAGGACTGGACATCAACGTGACGTACCAGTACGTCGCGAACCGCTACGGCAAGACGTTCGACGACATTGCCGAGCAGCAGATCCAGTACCTGAACGAAATCGGCATCAAGACGACGACGGAGGTGCAGGACTACAGCACGAAGTACATCACGCAGACATTCGCGGGCAACTTCAAGGGCATCGCGTTCGGCTACGAGACGCCCTTCCCGGAGGCCGGTTCGTACCTTATCCGGCAGTTCACGGACGATCCGCTGAACCACGGGAAGATCAACGACCCGAAGATGACGCAGTACGCGCTTGACCAGCTGAAGGAGCTCAACGAAGAGAAGCGGAAGGAGATCTTCTGGGAGGCCCAGAAGTACCACGCGACGCACATGTACTACGTGCCGAGCGTTGCAGGTGCGGGCACCGGCTGGATTGCCCATCAGCCGTGGCTCCACAACGGCGTCGAGTACGTGGTGAAGGGCTACGGCGTGGGCACCGAGGAGTACCCGTTCCGCTGGAAGTCCAAGGCCTGATCCGCAAGGAACCGCATAACGGGGGCGCCCCAGGGCGCCCCTGTCCTTCCCCGGAGATGCCATGCAACGCTACGTAGCCCAACGACTCCTCCTGATGATCCCAACGCTCCTGGGCGTGACGTTCGTCGTGTTCATCATGGTCCGGGCCGTCCCGGGCGATGTGACGGACCTGCTCGGCGGCGACTACGGGGCGGCCGACCCGGCTGTGAAAGAGGCGCTCAAGAAGGAGTACAGCCTCAACGGGAACATCGTGTCGCAGTACACGCGCTGGCTGGGCGACCTCGTCACGCTCGATATGGGCAAGTCGATCATCAGTGGGCGGCCGGTGACCGACGAGCTCAAGAACCGGCTGCCGGTAACGTTCGAATTGGGCCTGATGGCGATTATCTTCTCGCTGCTGATCGCGCTGCCGGTCGGCGTTATCTCGGCCATCCGGCAAGACAGCTGGGCCGACTATGTGGGCCGCAGTTTCGCGATCGGGCTCCTGGCGGTCCCGGGGTTCTGGGTGGCGCTCGTGGCGATTTCGCTCGCCTCGCAGCACTTTACGTGGGGGGTACCGCCCAAAAACTACGTGAGCTTCACAAGTAACCCGATCGGCAACTTCAAGAACCTCTGGTTCCCGGCGCTGCTGCTCGGGGCCGGGCTTTCGGGCAGCGTCATGCGGTTCACCCGTTCGGCGATGCTCGACGTATTGCGCCAGGACTACATCCGGACGGCGTGGGCGAAGGGCCTGCGCGAGCGGGTCATCATCGTCCGCCACGCGATGCGAAACGCGCTCATCCCGGTGATCACGGTCATCGGGTTGCAGCTGCCGGTGCTGGTGGGCGGCACGGTCATCATCGAACAGATCTACAGCATCCCCGGGATGGGCCGGTACTACATCGCCTCGGTTTCGCAGCTGGATTACCCGGTGATCCAGGCGATCAACATCATCGTCGCGTTGGTGGTGGTGTTCGCGAACCTTGGCGTGGACGTGCTGTATTCGGTGCTCGATCCCCGCATCAGGTATGGGCGATGAGCGCAGCGAACGCACAGGTTCTCGAACAATATGCTATCCGGCCGGAGCTCACGGGCCCGCGCCGCTGGTGGCGAGCGACTACCGACTTCGTGCGGACCAAGCCGCTCGGCGCGGCGAGCGCGCTGATCATCCTCGTGCTGGTGGCGATGGCGGTCGCACCGAGCGTGTTCGCGACGGACGATTCGCCGAACACCGGCACGATCTCGGAGCGGCTTCAGGGGCCAAGTGGCGAGCACCTCTTCGGCACCGACCAGTTCGGCCGCGACATGTACAGCCGCATCATCTATGGCGCGCGGACGTCGATGATCATCGGCATCCTCGTGATCCTCGTGAGCTCGACGATTGCGACGATCCTGGGCGTGTTCTCGGGCTACTTCGGCGGCTGGGTCGACATCCTCGTGCAACGCGTGGTTGATATCGGGATCTCGTTACCCGGGCTCATATTCATCATCCTGGTGGTGACGTCGCTCCAGGACTTCCCACCAGAGAGCACGGGCCTCGACCCGAGCGGACGGGCGGTCACGCGAATCGCGGTGTCGCTGGGGATCCTGGTGGCGCTCGGTTCGTCGCGGGTGATTCGCGGCCAGACGATCGCGACGAAGCAGAACCAGTACGTGGAAGCGGCCCGCGTGGTTGGTGCGCGCGACCTGCGGATTATCGTGCGGCACATCCTGCCGAACGTGTTCACGGTGATCATCGTGGGGGCGTCGATCCAGATCGGGAGCGCGATCCTGGTCGAGTCCTCGCTCTCGTTCCTGGGGTACGGCGTGCAGCCGCCGACGGCGAGCTGGGGCAGGATGCTGACGGAGGCGCGGGTGCAAATCACGAACCATCCGCACTTGGCGATCTTCCCCGGGGCGGCAATCTTCCTGACCGTGTACAGCTTCAACATGTTCGGCGACGCCCTGCGGGACGTGCTGGACCCGAGGCTTCGCGGCAGCCGCTAGGGCGGTTCGAACGGACACGGAACGGCCGGGCTTCGAAACCCGGCCGTTCGTTTTGCCTGAAACGCTGGTTAGCCGGCGAGGGGCTTGCCGCACTCGCCGCAGAACTTCGCGCCGGGGGACGCCTTCGCCCCACATTCGCCGCAAAACGCCGCCACGGCCGTCTGGGTACGCGCGCCGCAGGACGGGCAGAACCTCTTCCCCAGGGTCTCCGCGCCGCACTGCGTGCAGTTGGCGTTGACCTCCTTGCCGCGCTCGCTCATGCGGATGTTCTCTTCGAGGAAGGTGTCGTTGTTCACCTGCGTCTCGACGAACTGCGCGCGGACGCGGGTCTCGACCTCTTCGGCCACGGGCGCGCAGGTCTTGCACATGTTCGCGCTGGCGTTCCAGCAGACCTGCTGGCACATCCAGTTGCCGCAGTTGCCGCACTGGTTAAAGAGGGGCTTGATCTCCGCGACGGCGTTGCGGAGCGCGGCATCGTGCTGACGGCCGCCGATCGCCTGTTGGACCTCGTACGCCGAGTCTGCGCCGCGGCCGAAGATACCGCCGGCGAAATTGGAAGCGCCACGCAGCAGGCCACTGGCCAGACCCAGCTTGTTCTGCTGATAGCTGCTCAGGTAGCCGTTGTTGCAGCGCTCGCAGATGAATCGGAACTGGAACCCTGTCTCGGTCGAGAGGTCTTCGTAGTTCCCTGTGAACTCAATCGCCGTCGTCACCGCCGCCTCCTCACGATAGTGAACCGCATACTAACGAGGATCGCGAACCGGTCTATGGGGAGTGGCACCAATGCGGCACGAAGCCGCGCCCGCGGATAGGCTATTCGCGCAGAGGAGATGCGCGTGGACCGGGTCGTGGGCGTGGATGTCGGGGGCACCTTCACGGACTTCGTGGCGATTGGCGGCGAGGGCCTGCGGACGTGGAAGCTGCCATCGACGCCGGCGGCGCCCGAGCGAGCGATTCTCGATGGGATCGCCGGGCTCGAAATCGAACGGCTCGTTCACGGGAGCACCGTCGCGACCAACGCGTTGCTCGAACGGCGAGGCGCGCGCACGGGGCTGATCGTGACCGAGGGGTTCCGGGACATCCTGACCATCCGGCGGCAGGAGCGCCCGGCCCTCTACGACCTGGAGCCGGCCCGGCGGCCGCACGTTGTGGCGCCGGGCGATGTCATCGCCGTGCGCGAACGGCTGGCCCACGACGGGACCCTGGTGATCCCGCTCACGGACGCAGAAGTCGCACGGGTTGTGGCAGCAGCGCGCGAATCGGGGGTGGAGGCGTTCGCCATCTGCCTGCTGTTCGCGTTTCGAAACCCGGCGCACGAGGCGGCCATCGCGGGCGCCCTGCGGGCCGAGGGCATGGAGGTGTGCGCGTCGCACGAAGTGCTACCCGAATACCGCGAGTACGAACGGGCGAGCACGACGGCGGTCAACGCCTTCCTGCGGCCGGCGGTCCGAAGGTACCTTGCGGCACTGGGCGAGGCCGCGCCCGCGCTGCGCGTCATGCAATCGGCGGGCGGGATGGCCTCGGCGGCCGCAGCGGCGGAGCGCCCGGTTTCGATGGTCATGAGCGGGCCGGCGGGTGGCGTACTCGGGGCGGCGGCGGTCGCCCGAGCGGCCGGGTTTACCGGCATCATCACGCTGGACATGGGCGGCACGAGTACGGACGTGTCGCTGTGCGACGGCGCGCCGCGGCTCCGGAGCGCTGGCGAAATCGAAGGCCTCGCGGTGCACACGCCGATGCTCGACCTGGTGACTGTCGGGGCTGGCGGCGGTTCGATCGCGCGCATCGACGAGGGCGGGGCGCTCGTGGTGGGGCCGGAGAGCGGGGGCGCGGACCCCGGGCCGGCGTTCTGCGGCCGGGGCACGCAGCCAACGGTCTCGGACGCGAACATGGTGCTCGGGCGGTTGCGGCCGGATGTCCCGCTGGCCGGGCGGCTGATGCCGGACGCGGCCCGCGCGTACGAGGCGCTAGCGTCGCTCGGCGAGCCGTCCGCGGTCGCAGCGGGCATCCGGGACGTGGTGAACGCGAACATGGCGCGGGCCCTCCGGGCGGTGAGCCTCGAACGGGGCTTCGACCCGGCGGGATTCACGCTGGTGGCGTTCGGTGGCGCCGGCCCACTGCACGCGTGCGAACTCGCCGAAGAAGTAGGGATCGAGCGCGTGCTGGTGCCACGGCACCCCGGCGTGCTCTCGGCGCTCGGGATGATCACGGCACGGGAGTCGCTCGAACGGAGCCAGGGCGTCCTGCGCGTGCTCGACGGAGCAGCGCCAACCGACATGGGGGCGGTGGCGGGCGGGCTGCTGGCGCTGGCGAAAGAGGAGTTCGAAGCCGCGCACGGTCCCGGGTCGGTGCGGCACGTGGCGTGGGCGGCGGATGTCCGGTACCAGGGGCAGGCGCACGAGCTACGTGTCGAGGTAGCGGAACCGGCGGCGGCCGCGATCGCCGGGGCGTTCCACGCGGCGCACCTCCGCCAGTTCGGGTACCAGCAAGGCGAACGGCCCGTGGAGCTCGTGGCGCTGCGGGTAATCGTGGCGGGCGAACAGCCACCACTGCCGTTCGAGCCCGAAGCGGAGCGCGATGGCAGGCCCGAGGGCCGGCCGATCGCGTTGGGCGCCACGGGCGTCACGGCGGCGTGGTACGAGCGCGAAGCACTGCAGCCGGGCGAGCGCTTCGCCGGGCCGGCGGTCGTGACGCAGCTCGACGCGACGACCTTTGTGCCGGAGGGCTGGCAGGCGCGCGTCGACGCGTATCGAAACCTGCTGCTGGAGCCCCGCCCATGACGACCCCGCAGGCCAGGCTCTCGGTGTGGAACGCGCTGCTGGCGTCCGTGGCCGACGAGATGGGGATCGTGCTCGGCCGGACCGGCCTCTCGCCGAACATTCGCGAACGCCGCGACTACTCGTGCGCGGTGTTCGACGCGGGCGGCGAGATGGTGGCCCAGGCGGCGCACATCCCGGTGCACCTCGGGGCGATGCCGGAGGCCGTGCGGGCGGTGCAGCACCTCGCGCCGTGGCGCGAAGGCGACGTCGCGATCGTGAACGACCCGTACCTCGGCGGGACGCACCTGCCGGATGTGTCGCTCGTGGCGCCTGTGTTCTGGGAGCGCGAGGTGGTGGCGTTCGTTTCGAACCGCGCGCACCACGCGGACATCGGCGGGATGACGGCAGGTTCGATGCCGGTTTCGACCGAGCTGTTCCAGGAGGGGCTGATCATCCCGCCGGTGCGGCTGTTCGAAGCCGGTGCGCGGAACGAGGCGCTCTCCGCGCTCATCCTGCGCAACGTACGCACGCCGGCGGAGCGGCGCGGCGACTTCGAGGCGCAGCTGGCGGCGCTGCGAGCGGGCGAGCGGCGGCTGCACGCGCTGTGCGAACGGTACGGCCCGAAGGAGGTCACGGGCCAGATGGCCGCGCTCAAGGAGTACGCCGAGGCCCTGACGCGCGCGGCGATCGAGGCTATCCCGGACGGGGAGTACCGCGCCGAGGACGTAATGGAGGCGCCGGATGGCCAGCTGTTGCCCATTCGCGTGCGCGTCGAGGTTCGGGGCAGCGACATCACGTTCGACTTCGAAGGGACGGCGCCGGAACAGCGGGCATCGCTCAACGCCGTCGCGGCGGTCACCCGGTCGGCGCTGGCCTACGTGGTGCGGTGCCTGCTGCCCGCGGAGGCGCCGTCGAACCAGGGCGGCTTCCGGCCGATACGCGCGTTGTTGCCCGAAGGGTCGCTGGTGAACGCGCGGCCGCAGCGAGCGGTGTCAGCGGGGAACGTGGAGACCTCGCAGCGCATCACCGATGTGGCACTGCGCGCACTGGCTGCGGCGCTGCCCGGGCGTATCCCGGCAGCGAGCGCGGGGACGATGTCGAACTTCACGTTCGGCGGTGCGCGTCCGGACGGGGAGCCGTTCGCGTATTACGAGACGATCCCGGGCGGCGCGGGCGGTGGCCCGGCGCGGAGCGGCGCAAGCGGGATCCAGACGCACATGACGAACACGCTGAACACGCCGGTGGAGGCGATCGAGACGAACTTTCCGGTGCGGGTGTGGCGGTTCGAGCTTCGGCCAGGGAGCGGCGGAGGCGGGCGTCACGCGGGCGGCGAGGGCGTGGTAAAAGAGGTCGAGTTCCTGGGCGAGGCGGACGTCTCGCTCGTGTCGGACCGCCACGTCGCGGGGCCGTACGGGCTGGCCGGTGGCGAGGCGGGGGCGCCCGGGGCGGCGGCGGTGATACGCGAGGACGGCAGCGAGGAGGCGATGGGTGGTACGTGGCAGCGGCATCTCCGGGCGGGCGAACGGGTGCGAATCGAGACGCCGGGTGGCGGTGGATGGGGCAGGCCGTAACGGAAACGTGACTGACCCTCGCGAAAGAGGCATCGACGAGCGGGCCTGAGATCGCTACTGTGAATTGGGTGGCGTAAATGGCAGACAGAATCGAACGCGAGATCGAAGAGATCCTTGCCAAGCTGGACGAGGATGGGCCGCTCGCGCCGGAGAAGAAGCCGGTGTCGATCCTTTCGGCGAGGAACAAGAAGAAGTCCCCACCGAAGCCGGTGCGGCGGCGCAGCAACCCGCTCGAGAACGTCAATCCCACAACGTTCCTGTTCGCCGGGGCCGGCCTGGTGGTCGGCGGGCTGATCCTGTCGAACGCCTGGGAGCCGTTCATCTGGGCATCGTTTGCCGGGGTGGTGATTTTCCTGCTGGCGTTCC
>JBLNCO010000377.1:0-8528 GCA_050260715.1 Hyphomicrobiales bacterium
CCCAGCAGTTCAGCCCGCCGAGCTTTCCGTAGGGCCGCTCGTAGAGCCGCAGCGTGCTGCCGTCGCCTTCGCCCCACGCGGTGCGCTCGAAGAACGTGGGCTTCAGCTTCCGGTGCTTCCCGAGGATGACGCCCTCGCGCCCGATGAAGAGGAGGGTGCAGTAGATCGTTCCCTGCGTCGTGCTGTCACGCTCGGCAACACCGATGGCCACATCGGTGCCCGCACGGCGTGCCGCCTGGCAGAGCGCCTCGGTGGCAGGTGACGGGATCTCCACGCCGTTCTGCACGAACCGCCGCATGACGCCCATGAACGCCGGGTGCGTCGGGTGCTGGGCGAAGGCCGCGTAGCCCGGGACCCACGTTTCGCCGAACACGGCCAGGTCCGCGCCCTGCGCGCCCGCCTCTTCGATCAGCCGGCACGCCTTGTCGATGCTCGCTTCGCGTTCGAGGTAGGCCGGGGCGGCCTGCACCGCCGCCAGCGTGAAATCGCGGAACTCGTCGCCCATGACCTCCCTCCTCGGGCTACTTCGGTGGCGCGCTGAGCGAGACGAGCGCGTCTTCGAGGATGTCGCAGGCGCGGTCGATCTCATCGTCGCTCACGTTCAGTGGCGGCATCAGGCGAATCGCATTGGGCCGGACGTTGTTCACCAGCAGTCCGCGCTCCCGGCAAGCGGCGACCAGGTCGGCGGCGCATTCGCGGCTTAGCCCAACGGCAAGCAGCAGGCCTCGGCCACGCACATCGGTGATGACCGGGAAGCGATCCTCCATCGAACGTAGGCGCGCCACCAGCCGTTCCGACGCGCGTGCGGCCTGGCCCGGGAGGTCGTTCTCGATGATGTGCCGCACCACCGCCGCCCCGGCGGCGCAGGCGAGGGCGTTCCCGCCGAAGGTTGTCCCGTGGTCGCCGGGTACCAGGTGCCGGGCGATCTCCTCGCGCGCCAGCACGGCGCCGATCGGCACCCCGTTCGCGAGGCCCTTGGCCAGCGTCATGATGTCCGGCTCGACGCCCTCCTGCTCGTACGCGAACAGGCTTCCCGTGCGGCCGATGCCGGTCTGGATCTCATCGAGGATGAGGAGCAGGTTGTTCTGGTCGCACCATTCGCGGACCGCCTGCAGGAAGCCCGGCGCGGGCATGTTCACGCCGCCTTCGCCCTGGATCGGTTCGAGCATGATGGCCACGGTTCGCTCGTTCGTGGCGGCCCGGATCGCCTCCATGTCGTTCCAGTTGACGAACACCGAGCCGGGCGCGAGCGGGCCAAACGGGTCGCGGTAGCGCGCCGTGCCGGTGGCCGCCAGCGCGCCGAGCGTGCGGCCATGGAACCCGTCGTTCATCGAGATGATTTCGTAGGCGCCGTTGCGGGTGTCGTGTCCCCAGCGCCGGGCGAGCTTGATCGCCGCCTCGTTCGCTTCCGTGCCCGAATTGCAGAAGAACACCCGGTCGAGACACGAATGTTCGACGAGCAGCTTCGCCAGCTCGATCATCGGCGTCGTGTAGAACAGGTTCGACGTGTGGAGCAGTGTCTTCGCCTGTTCGGCCAGCGCCCCGGCGACCACCGGGCTCGAGTGCCCGAGCGCCGTCACCGCCAGCCCGCCGACGAAGTCGAGGTACTCGTGGCCCTCCGTATCGAAGACACGGGTCCCTTCGCCGCGTTCGATAACGATCGGCTGCCGTCCGTAGTTCTGAAAGAGGTAACGCCTCTCTTCGGCTATCCAATCGGTCACCAGCGGATTCCTTTCGCGGCCGGGGAGTGAGTCGTCATCGTAGGCCCCGCCGGGTGCTGCGCGCGACCCCCCCGGAGCTAGCTAAACGGCGCCGACGCCAGCAATTTCGCGTGCACGCCGGGCTCGTCGATGGTGTTGTCGCGGGTCCATGCCTGGTCGTGGAGCTCCCAGCCCTGGCGGCGGTCGTTCAGGAGGTCGTCGAAGAGCGCGTGCAGTTGCCGCTTCTGTTCGGGTTCGCGGATTGGTGCGAGGACCTCGATGCGCTCGTCGAGGTTGCGCTTCATCACATCGGCGCTGCCGATGAAGTACTCGGGGTCGCCGCCATTTTCGAAGATGTAGACGCGCGAGTGCTCCAGGAACCGCCCGATGATGCTCACGACCCGGACGTTCTCGGAAAGCCCGGGGATGCCCGGCCGCAGCCGGCAGATGCCACGGACCACGAGGTCGACCTTCACACCCGCCTGCGACGCCTCGTACAGCAGCCGTGTGAATTCGCGGTCCTCCAGCGCGTTCAGCTTGAAGGCGATGCGGGCGGGCTTCCCGGCGCGCGCGTTGGCGATCTCGCGCCGCACCCGCCGCTCGAGCTCGGGGCGCAGGTTCATCGGCGCGACCAGCAGGTGGCACGTATCGACCCGGTCGGCGTACCCGGTGAGGTGGTTGAACACCCGCACGAGGTCAGCCGTGATGCCCGGGTCGGCGGAGAAGAGCCCGAGGTCCGCGTAGAGGCGGGCGGTGCGCGAGTTGTAGTTCCCGGTGCCGATGTGGGCGTACATCGTGACGCCCATCGCCTCCTCGCGGACGACCAGGCAGATCTTGCTGTGGATCTTGAGGTTCGGGCTGCCGTAGGCCACGTGCACGCCTGCGTTCTCCAGCTTCCGCGCCCATTCGATGTTGTTCGCCTCGTCGAAGCGCGCGGTGAGCTCGACCAACACCGCGACCTGCTTTCCGCGCCCGGCCGCATCGATGAGTGATTCGAGGATTGGCGAGTCGGGCGAGGTCCGGTACATCGTCTGCTTGATGGCCAGTACGGCCGGGTCGTCCGCCGCCTCGTCGATGAACCGTGCCACCGTCGCGTCGAACGACTCGTACGGGTGGTGCACGAGGATGTCGTGGTCGCGGATGGCCGCGAACATCGCGTTCGAATCCACCACCTGCATGAAAGCGGAGGGCACCGCCGGCGCGATCGGCTGCTCGGCGAGGTCCGGGATGGGCAGCGAGGCAATTTGCATCAGGTCCGCGAGGCCCAGCAGCGAGCTCGTCTGGTAGACCTCGCGTTCGGAGAGCTCGAGCTCTTCGAGCAGGAGCTCCATGCGCGGCGATGGGAGGTAGCCCGCCACCGCGACGGTTACCGCTTCGGCCAGCCGCCGGCGCCGGAGCTCGCTCTCGATAAGTTCGAGCAGGTCTTCCGACTCTTCGCCGGGGCTCCCGATTTCGGCGCTGCGGATCACGCGGATCCCCTGCCAGTCGGTCACTTCCATGCCCGGGAAGAGCATCTGCACGTGCGCAGCGATGACATCCTCGAGCGGCACGAAGCGCCCGTCGCCGGCATCGACGAAGCGCGGCCGGTTCTGCGGCACCTTTACGCGCGCGAAGCGGTCCTGGCCCGTCGCCGGGCGCCGCACGTTGAGCGCGAGCGACAGGCTCTGGCTGGAGATGAACGGGAAGGGATGCGCGGGGTCGACCACGAGCGGCGTGAGCACCGGGAAGATGGCGCGCTCGAAGTAGGCCGATATCTGTTCCCGAGCGGCAGCTTCGAGCTGGTCGAAGGTGACGATGCGCACGCCGCGTTCCTCGAGCGCCGGGCAGAGCTCGGTCTCCCAGCAGCGGTCCATCTGGCGCTGCATCTCGAAGCAGCGGTTGATGACGAGATCGAGTTGCGCCGCAATCGTCAGGCCATCGACGGTCGTCGTGAGGGCGTCGGTGCGAAGCATGCGCTTCAGCCAGCCCACGCGCTTGGCGTAGAACTCGTCGAGGTTGCTCGCAGTTATGGCAAGGAACTTCACCCGGTCGAGCAGCCGGTTGCGCGGGTCGTGGGCCTCCATCAGCACACGCTGATTGAACTCGAGCCAGCTCAGCTCGCGGTTCGTGTAGAGGGCGGGATCGTCGAGGTCCAACACCGCCGGGGGCGCAAGCTCGTCGAGGTCCACGAAGCCTCCGGCCGTGGGTTCACGGCACATCAATTCTGGGGCTGCGGAGGCGCCTTGTCAGCGGGTAACCGGGAACGTCGTGCCCCGGCCCTCGCGCGCGAGCAACATGCCGCTCGCGCGGCCGTCCACCACCTGCGCCGGTACGCCGAGCGCCACCGCCTGCAGGCAGGCGCGCACCTTCGGGATCATCCCCCCCGAAATCGTGCCATCCGCGACCAGCTGCTCCGCCGCCCCGGCCGTGAGCTCAGGGATGACCGCGCCCGACGCATCGCGCACCCCCTCGACGTCCGTCAGGAACACCAGCAGCCGCGCCTGCACCGCGGCCGCGATGTGGCCCGCGACGGTGTCGGCGTTGACGTTCACCAGCTGGTCCTGCGCCTCGCCCGGCACGACCCCGACGGAGCTGATGACCGGGATGATCCCCGCCTCGCGCAGCGCCACGATCGCCTCCGTGTGCACGGCCTTTGGTTCGCCCACAAATCCGAGTGCGGGCGATTCGATCGCGCACTCCAGCAGCCGCCCGTCGGCGCCGGAAAGCCCGACCGCGGGCGCGCCGGCCGCGTTAATCGCGGCGACAATGCGCTTGTTCACCAGGCCCGCAAACACCGCGACGACCACCGGCAGCACCTGCTCGTCGGTCACGCGCAGCCCGCCTTCGAAGCGCGACGGGATGTTCATCGCCTCGAGCCAGCGGCTCGCTTCCGCGCCACCGCCGTGGACGACGACGGGGATGTCGCCTTCGCGCGCCAGCTTCGCGATGTCCCGAAACGTGGTGTCGGCATCGCCGAGGGTGCTGCCGCCGATCTTGATGACCAGCGGCCCGCTCATGTGTGGTAGTCCGCGTTAATGTGGACGTAGTCGGCGGTGAGGTCGCAACCCCAGCCGGTCGCGGAGCCGTACCCGGCGCCGAGGTCTACCTCGATGGTAACCGTGTCCGCCTTCATGGCTTCGGCCACCATGGCCTCGTCGAAGTCCGTCGGTTGCTTGCGCTCGAACACTTTCGTCCCGCAGATCGTCACCGAGACCTCGGGCTCTTCGAACGCCACGCCGGAACGCCCGATCACCGCGACGACGCGCCCCCAGTTCGGGTCCGCCCCATGGACGGCGCTCTTCAGCAGGTACGACGTGGTCAGCAGCCGCACGAGCGTACGAGCGTCGTCGGTCGTCGCGGCCCCGGTGACCGTCGCCTCGATAAGCTTCGTCGCTCCCTCGCCGTCGCGGCCCATCTCCTTCGCCAGGTAGACGCACAGCGCCTGCAGCGCCGCGGAGAACTCGACCGACAGTGGCGACCCTTCGCGGATGACGTCGCCGCCGGCCGCGCCGTTGGCGAACAACAGGGCCGTGTCACTCGGGCTGGTATCGCCATCGACCGAGAGCAGGTTGAACGACCGGTCCACCGCATCCCGCAGCTCCGACTGGAGGAACGCCGGGTCGACCGGGGCATCGGTCGTCAGGAAGGCGAGCATGGTGGCCATGTTCGGGTGGATCATCCCCGAGCCCTTCGCGCAGCCGCCGAGCAGGTAGGGCCCGAAGCGCACGGCGCCGTGCTTCGGCCGGGTATCGGTCGTCATGATCGCTCGCGCGAAGTCCTGGCCCGCCAGCGGCGATAGCTGGAGCTGCTCGATGCCCGCCTGCATCTTCTCCATGGGCAGGAAGTGGCCGATAACGCCGGTGCTACAGATGAGCACATCCTCGGCGGCGATGCCGAGCCGCTTCGCGGTCCATTCGGTGACCTGTTCGGCGTCTTCGATGCCCCGCTGGCCCGTGCTCGAATTCGCGATGCCGCTATTCACCACCACCGCCTGCGCGCGGCCGTTCGCCAGGTGCGCCACGTTCACCTCGATGGAGGCGGACCGCAGCCGGTTCCGCGTGAACGCCGCCGCCACCGCGCACGGCTGCGCCGAAGCCAGCACGCCGAGGTCCAGCTTGTCCTCGCCGTAGCTCTTCATGCCCGCGTACACCGCGCCGGCTTCGTAGCCCTGGGGCGATGTCACGCTGCCGTCCGGGTCAACCACCATGGCTTCGCTCACGGGTAAACCGCCGGCAGGTCGAGCCCGGCATCCTGCGCCAGGCCGAGCATGAGGTTCATGTTCTCGATCGCCTGGCCGGCAGCGCCCTTCACCAGGTTGTCGAGCACCCCCACCGCCACGAGCATCCCGTTGCGTTCGTCGATCGTGGGGTGCACCAGGCACATGTTGTTCCCGAGGGTGTGCTTGGTGTGCGGAGGCACATCGCTCACGCGCGTGAAGCAGGCGTCGCGGTAGAAGTCGCGGTACACGCCGGCAAGCTCCGCCTTCGAAATCGGCTGCCGGAGCGGCGCATAACACGTGGCGTGGATCCCCCGGGTCATCGGCACGAGGTGGGGCACGAAGGTGACCTTCGGCGCCGGCCCCGCCCCGAGTTTCCCGAGCTCCTGCGCGATCTCGGGCTGGTGGTTGTGGTTCGCGATCTTGTAGGCCGAGACGTCCTCGTTCACGTCCGCGTAGGCGTAGCCACCGCCCGTGCCGCGCCCCGCACCCGAAATGCCCGACTTCGCATCGACGATGACCTGGTCACCGGTGAGCCCGGCCGCGACGGCCGGGGCGAGCGCGAGGATCGAGGCGGCGGGGTAGCACCCGGGGTTGGCCACCAGCTTCGCGCTTCGGATAGCTTCGCGGTTGAGTTCGGGCAGGCCGTACACCGCCCGCGGCAGGAGGTCCGGCGCCGGGTGCGGCTGGCCCATCCACTGCTCGAAGCCGGCCGGGTCGTTCAGGCGGAAATCGGCGGCGATGTCGATGACCGGGACGCCCTTGCGCACGAACGGCGCGCACGCTTCGGCGCTCGCCGCTGTCGGCAACGCGGAGAACACCACATCGACTTCGGAGTCGATCTCAGAGGTGATACGGAGGTCGCCGTAGACAGCCAGCGACGGGAAGGCCTCGGCGAGCGTCTTCCCCGCCAGCGAACGGCCGGTGGCGGCGGTGATGCGTGCGGCCGGGTGGCGCCACAAGAGCCGCGCCGCCTCGATGCCCGCAAAACCCGTGATGTTGATGATTCCGACGCGATAGCTCACCCGCTCATTGTCCACGCTGACTCGCAAGCGTTCCACAGCGCCGAAATGTGTGAGACCGGCCTCACACAGCGGTTTGCAATCTCCCCGTACCATGGGATTTCAGATGCACGATCTTCGCCTCACATTCATTGGCAGTGGAAACGCATTTTCGCCTTCCGGTCTCTGCTGCAATGGATTTCTTGTAAACGACCGGTTCCTTTTCGAAGCTCCGCCCCAGGCGCTCAGTTCGCTCAACCAGATTGGCGTCGACCCGAATGACCTCGATGCCGTCGTCCTGAGCCACCACCACGGCGACCATTTCCTCGGGCTCCCCTTCCTGCTTCTGCACTGGCGCTGGAAGGGCCGCACGAAGCCCATCCGCATCATCGGCCCCAAAGCGACGCGCTGCCTGGGCACCGACATCGCCCAGAAGGTCTTCCCGGGCGTGCTCGATGCCTCGTACGAAATCGAGTGGATCGAGGCACAGCCCGGCCGCCCGGTGGAAATCCCCGGCCTCCGCGTCGAAGCCGTAAATGTCGAGCACGACCACGAGCTCGCCGCCACGCTCGGGTTCAACTGCGAAGTCGACGGCCGCCGCCTCGCCTACACGGGCGACACCCGCCTCTGTGAGGGCGTGTTCGACCTCGCCCGCTGCAACCCCGAGGTCATGGTCAGCGAGTGCGCCTCGCGCTCCGAGAACATCCCCATCCACATGAACCTGGTGGACGACATCCCCCGCGTGCGAGCTGCGCTCCCGTCGGAGACGGCGCTCATCCTGAGCCACATCAGCCCCGACGTCGACGATGGCGGCCTTCGCAACACCCGTATCGCGCGCGACTTCGAAACGTACCGCTTCTGAGGCGGCACTCAGCATGGGCGGCATCGAGGACGACTGGTGGCGCAACGCCACGATTGACGAACGTAAGATTCGAGACTATTTGCTCTCCGACACTCACCCTGTCGGCAGAGCTAAGGCCCGGTTTTTCCGGCAATTTGGATTCGAACGGCAGGATCCAGAGCTCCTTCGAGGCGCGCTTCTGCGGCATGTCCGAGCCGCTGGCGCAACCACGGTCGAGACGGAGTTCGGGACCAAGTACATCGTTGTCGGTCCGCTCGAGTCGCCTGACGGACATAATCCTCTGGTACGATTCCATATGGTTTAAGCCGGCGGAAAGCAGTCCGGTCGCGCTCGTAACCGTGGTTCCACTAAGGGGGAGTCGATGATTCGCGAACTGGACACCGTCGCGCTGACGCGGCCACTGCCCGAGCACGGGTTGGAACCGGGAGACCTGGGGACCGTTGTGATGGTCCACCGCGGTGGCGAAGGGTACGAAGTGGAGTTCACGACGCTCTCGGGTGAAACGCTGGCTGTTGAGACGCTTCCTTCGGAAGCTATCCGCGAACTGCAGCCTGACGAGATCGCACACGCGCGAGCGGTTCTAACCTGACCGAGGGTCCGCCGGATGGCCCGGATCGCGTAGAGTTCCGGGCATGCCCGAACTCGAGTTCACCTTCATCGGCACCGGCAACGCCTTCGTGCCCGGCGGCCTCTGCTGGAACGGCTTCCTGGTCGACCGCCGCGTGCTCTTCGAAGCGCCGCCACAGGCGCTCATGTCCCTCCACCGCCTC
>JBLNCO010000378.1:0-3334 GCA_050260715.1 Hyphomicrobiales bacterium
GGCCGCCGGAGCATCGGCGAATGACCGAACCGCGCGCCCTGCGCTTCGACTACGACGACCCCGTGTTCCGCGAAGGGCTTACGGCCGCGGACGCGCTCGCGGGTTCGATCCTGCTGCCCGAGTACCGGGACGTCCATCCGCGCGTCGCCGACCGGCTGGTGCTGGACGCCGAGGGGATGGTGCTGGACCTCGGGTGCGGGACGGGCACGCTCGGGAAGCTGCTCGATGAGCGCGGTGTGCCATGGGTGGGCATCGACCGGTCGGCGGTGCGTTCGAAGGAGGGGTACGGGCCGCGGGTGCGGGGCGAAGCGACCGCACTCCCTTTCGACGGTGGCACGTTCGGGGCGGTGGCGGCGCTCTACATGCTCTATCACTTCGAGGACCCGCTGGAACCACTGCGCGAAGCCGCACGCGTGCTGCGGCCGGGCGGGCTCTTCGTCGCCTGCGCCCCCGCGGACGACAACTACCACGAGCTGCAGCCGTACCTGAGGCCGGAACCGCCGTTGACGTTCTCATCGGAGAACGGGCCGGGGTTGCTGGCGCAAGTGTTCGTGGACATCGAAGTCGAGGTGTGGGATATGCACCTCTTCCGCCTGGCCGACGAGCGCGCGGTGTGGGCACACCTGGTATCCCGCGCACACGATCCGGAGGAGGCGGCTGAAGCGGCACGGCAGGTTCGGACCCCACTCTGGGTACGGGCCCGCGGTGCGGTGATGTGGGGCCGGAAGCCCGCGGCGTGATGCGCCAGGCTTACCCCACGGCGGCGTGCAGGAAGCGGTGCATGATGGTGCGGCGGTAGTCGGGGTCCTGGAGGCGGTGGAGCTCGGCGACCGTGCCTTCGAAGAACTCCGAGACGCGCGTGTTTCCTTCGAGGAAGTAGGCCGCCCAGACCCAGACGCCGACCACGCGGCTCTGCCACCAGAGCTCGAGCAGCATGCGGCAGTCGCGCTGGTCGAGCGTGCGGTGTGTGCGATAGCCGGCGACGAAGGGAGCGAGACCCGGGCTGTCGAGCAGCTGGCTGAACTGGGCCGCCCGGACGATCTCCCACGCCGGCGGCAGGGGCCGGTAGAGCTCCCAGTCGGTGACCGCAGCGACCGCGTTTCCCGGGCCGAAGATGACCTGCTGGTCGTGGTAATCGCCGTGGCAGAGCTGGTGCGGGACGCCGTCGAGGACGGAGGGAGGCATGACGTCGGCGGCGGCGAGCATCGAGGCCTGGAGGGCAATGCCATCGCGGATCCATTCGGGCGCGCCGGATGCCGCCGCGGCTTCGGCGCAGCGGTCGAGGAGCGCGAGCGAGGCGTCGCGGTCCCAGGTCATGCGCGGGCGGGCGGTGGGGGCGGGCCCCGGGTAATCGGCGAGCAGCGCGTGGAGCTGGCCGAGGGCGGCGCCCAGGGCGAACGCCTCGTCGCGCGTTATGGCGCCGCGGCGCGGCGCGCGGCCCGCGACGAACGGGAACACCGCCCAGAGCCAGCCGTGCTGGGCCACGATCGTCTCGCCGCCGCTGGCCTCGATCGGGGTGACAACGGGCGCGCCACGTGCTTCGAGCCAGCGAAGCAGGGCGTGCTCGTCGGCAATGTCGTCCTGGGCGCGCGCCGGGCGATGTGCGCGGACGAAGAGCTCGCCGCGGGAGGTTGGCACCCGGTAGTTCCAGTTGAGAATGCTGCCGCCAACAAGCGACGGTTCGCCACGCGGCTCTGCTCCGAACTGCGCCAGGAGGGGCGCGAGGTCCGGCTTCGCCGGCGGGGTGGTCACCCCTCGATCTCAGCGAGCAGGAGCTCAAGCACGGCAGTCGCGATTCGTTGCATGACTTCGACGCGGGTGCCGGGCAGCATGAGGTCCTGTGCCACGGTCCGTGATGGCCCGGCGACGGCGATCGAGACCGAGCCGACCGGCTTCGGCGAGCGGCGGCTGCCGACCGGGCCGGCTATGCCGCTCTCGGCGGCGGCGAAGTCGGCGCCGGCGAGGGCGCGCAACCCTTCGGCCATCGACCGGACGGCCTGGGAGCTGACGGCGCCGTGCTCCTCGAGCACGGCGAGGTCGGCGCCCGCGTCGCGCTTGGCGGGGCCGGAGTAGGCGACGTGCCCGCGGTCGAACCAGGCGGATGCGCCGGGGACGCTGAGGAGGCGGGCGGAGATGAGCCCGCCGGCGGTGGTCTCGACGACCGCCACGCGGGCCCCGCGCGCAAGGAGGGCAGCGCCGATCTTCGCGGCGAGGTCGTCGTTTTCCGCGGGGAAGGTCATTGCGCGATTCTACTGCCCGGCGGGCGTGTTCGGGGTGGCGGCAATGTGGCCCGGGCGTGCGCCGCTCCCGCTGCTAAGCTGCCGCCATGCCGGAGTACCAGGTCAAGATCATCGATTCGTTCACCACGCAGCGCTTCGCCGGGAACCCCTGTGGGGTCGTGACCCGGGCCGAAGGGCTGACCGGCGAGCAGATGCAGCGCATCGCCCGGGAGCTGAACCTGAGCGAGACCGCCTTCGTGTTCCCGTCGGAACAGGCCGACTTTCGCGTGCGGTTCTTCACGCCGCGAACGGAGATCCCGCTGGCGGGCCATCCCACTATCGCCACGATGTTCGTGCTGGCCGAAGAGGGGCGGGTGGACCTGTCGGGGGGCGCGAAGCGGGTCACGCAGGAGCTCAACGCCGGAGTGCTGCCCGTGGACATCGGGCTGGATGCGCAGGGGAATATCCGGGTGGTGATGACGCAGGCGAGGCCGGAGTTCGGGCCGGTGCTCGACCGCGGCGCGTTCGCGGCGGCGCTCGGGATTCGCCCGGACGACCTGCTGCAGGACGTGCCGGTGCAGGTGGTGAGCACGGGGACGCCGCAGGCGATGGCGCCGGTCAGGTCGCTCGACGTGCTGCGGTCGCTGCGTCCGGAGGCCGGGCGGCTGGCCGGGCTCGAACAGGCCGGGGTATTCTTCAGCACGCACGTGTTCACGCTGGAGGCGTTCGAGCCCGGGCACCGGGCGCATTCGCGGCACTTCGCCCCCAGCGCCGGGATCCCCGAGGACCCGGTGACGGGCAGCGCGAGCGGCGGGATGGCGGCGTACCTGTGGAAGCACGGGCTCGTACGAGAGGCGCGGTACCGCGTGGAGCAGGGGCACATCATGGGGCGGCCCGGGCTCGTGGAGGTCGAAGTGGAGGCGGCCGGCGCCGAGCCGGAAACGGTTCGCATCGCGGGAACGGCGGTAACGGTGCTGCGCGGGACGATCACCGTCTAGGCTGCACGGTCCACGAGTGATCCCTACAGATCTCTCTTCCTCTGAAGGTGATCATACAGATGTTCCGCGCCGCATTTTTCGCGCGCCGTAGACGATGTCCGCAGGGATGCGCCCACG
>JBLNCO010000379.1:0-10149 GCA_050260715.1 Hyphomicrobiales bacterium
ACTCCGGAACGGTCGACCTCTCGCCCTACAAATCACTGGTCGAAGACGACGACCCGCGGTGCGTATCGGTGCTCGCCGCCATCCTCGGGCTCGCCTGCGCGATCCACCGGCGCGGCCCCGCCCCCGTCGAGTCCATCGAGGCCCACCTCAACGACAACACGCTCCACCTCGCCCTCCACGCGCACACTCCCCTCGACGCCGAACTCCTCGCCATCGACCGCCAGACCCCCCGCTTCGAATCCGCCCTCAAACTCTCCCTCGCCATACACCCCTGACCGCCATCAGGGCAATCAGAAGTCGCCGCCCAGCGCGGCCGCTGGATGTTGCCGCCCAACGCCCCCTCCCGGGCACCCGTTCCCCAACCCCAGGATTCGCGGCCCACCGCGGCCGCTGGATGCTGCCATCCACCGTCCCCTCCCGGGCCCGACGTTCCCCAACCCCAGGATTCGCGGCCCACCGCGGCCGCTGGATGTTGCCACCCACCGTCCCCTCCCGGGCACCCAGTTCCCCAACCCCAGGAGTCGCGGCCCACCCCAGCCGCTGGATGACGCCACCCACCGTCCGCTCCCCGGACCACCCGTTGCCCCGGGCACGCCCAGGTCAGTACCGCGACTGATTCAGTACCGCGACTGATAGGGAGCGCACGGCACCAGGCGTGCCCACTCCCTTCGGCGTTGCCCGGGCCCAGCGTCCCCAGGCCAATCGCCAATCGGCAATCGACAATCGACAATCGTCAATGACTCGGCTCGCCCAATCGCCCCCGGGACGCTCCCCGACGGTCGCGGCTCCGACTCCGCACCGGACACTGCGCACCGGGCACCGGGCACTGGGCACTCAGTACTCGGTACTCGGTACTCGGTACGCGGTACTCGGTACTCGGTACTCGGTACTCGTCAATTCCCCATCTCCCGCAGCTGCGACGGCTGCATCAACCACACCAGCTGCCCCGCACCCGCTTCCGCCGGCCCGTCGAACGACACCAGCGCCGCCCCGCCCTTCCTGAACTGGAACGACGCATGCTTCGGGTCGCCGGTCAGCAGCCACGACAGCGTGTGCGCGAGGAGCGGCATGTGGCCCACCGCCACCACCGTCGCTTCGCCCCGCGCGTTCGCGAGCCGCAGGAACTCTTCGTCGCCGCCGTCGGCCAGCGCCCGCGACTCCACCACCCGCCCGTGACCCCAGGCATCGGCCAGGATCTCGGCGGTCTGCCGGGCGCGCAGCAGCGGGCTCGTCACGATGACGTCCGGCTGCACGAGGCGGCGCAAGCCCGCGGCCGCCTGCCGCATGCGCCGGCGGCCGCGCCGTGTCAGCGGGCGAAAGGCGTCGTCCGGGTAGCGCGGCCCTGGCGTCCCCGCGATCCCGTGCCGTACGAGGCAGAGCTGCACCGCCTACCCGGTCCCCTCTGCGGGCTCGATCGAGACCACGCCCACCGACGTGATCTTCCACTGCCCGAGCACGTCCTTCCAGGTCGCCGAGAGCGTCGCGCGGCCCATCTCCGAAGTGAACGTGACCTGGTACACGTGGCCATCGCCTTCGGTGCCCATGTCCTGGATCTCGTATCCGGTGATGTTCGGGAGCTGCGCGAGGTTCATGCCGGCGCCGCCCTGCGGGGCCATCTGCATCATCTGCGCCATCGCTTCCGGCGTGATGTCGGCCATGAGCTGGGAGAAGTTCCCCTCCATCACGGCCCGCGCGTTGCGCTCCACCGCCTCCCGGAGGTCGCCCGGGCCGCTGGTCATCCGGCCGTCCGCTCCTCGAGGTCGGCGATCTGCCACCTGTCGCCGTTCTGCTCCCAGCGGCTCCAGATGGTTCGCCGCTTCTCGCCGATGTACGTGATTTCCGCCTCGTTGTTCCCGAGGTCCTTGATTTCGTAGGAGGTCGCCGTCAGGGGGTTCGCGGCCAGGCCCATGACCTTCGACATCGCGGCGGGCGTAAAATCGCCCATCAGCCCGGCCATGTTGCCGTTCACCACATCCGAAGCGTGCCGATTCTGGGTCTCCTTCAGGTCCGCCATCGTGTACCCCTTTCCGTTCGGTAAAGTGGCCAGAGGATACGGGCACCGCCGACGCCTCCGCAACTCACCGAAAATTTCCCGGCCTGCTGTCGATCCGGGCCCCGGACATTCGTTATCACTGCGGGACGCGAGCCGTCTCATCATCACCCTGGAGGACCCGGATTGAAGTACATGCTGCTGCTCTACGATTGCGGTGCCGAAGCCGTGACGCCCGGCACGCCCGAATTCGAAGAACTGGTGAAAGGCTATGCCGCCTTCGACGCCGAACTGCGGCGGCGTGGCATGCAGGATGTCCCGCAGGCCCCGCTCGACGCCGCGTCCACCGCGTCCACCCTTCGCATTCGCGAGGACCGGATGCTCATCACCGACGGCCCGTTCGCCGAAACGAAGGAGGAGCTTGGCGGCTTCTACCTGGTCGACTGCGCCGACCGTGATGAGGCGCTCAAGCTTGCGGCCATGATCCCCGCCGCGCGCTACGGCGCTGTCGAAGTGCGCCCCGTGCGTGAAATCAACCTCGACTGACCTTCGGAGCAATCGAATGCGCTACATGCTGCTCATCCACATCGACGAGAACACCTATCCCGATGCTGCTTCCGACCGCGGCCGCGAGCTGAGCGCCGCCTTCGGCCACTTCCGCGACGAGACGTTGCGCGTGGGCAGCCTGGTCGCCGGCGAACGCCTGCAACTCACCGATACCGCCACCACCGTCCGCATGGAGAATGGCCAGGTTGTGACCCTCGACGGCCCGTACGCCGAGACGAAGGAGCAGCTTGGCGGCTTCTTCATCGTTGATTGCCCCGACCGCGACACGGCCATCACGCTTGCCGGGAAGGTGCCCGCCGTCCAGGAGGGCGCCGTGGTCGAAGTGCGGCCCGTCTGGGAGATGGGAGCGGCGTAGCCGGGCGCTGCGCCCCGGCGCCGTCCAGGAGGAGACGAGCGATGCGCTACATGTTCCTTATCCACGAGAACCAGGCTGCGCTCCCGGACGACAACTCGCCGGAAGGCCAGGAGCTGTTCGCGGCCTACATGCGCTTCGGCGACGAAGCCAGCGGCGTCGGGACCATCACTGCGGCCGAACGCCTGGAGCGCTCGGCCACCGCCGCCCGGGTTTCGCTTCGTAACGGGCAGGTCGTCGCCAGCGACGGCCCCTACGCCGAGACGAAGGAGCAGCTCGGGGGTTTCTACATCATCGACTGCCCCGACCTCGATGTCGCGCTCAAGCTCGCCGCGAAGATCCCCGCGGTCGAACGCGGCGGCGCCGTGGAGGTTCGGCCCGTGTGGGAGCTGGGTGGCTAGTGTCCGCGGTCGGCACTGCGCTCGAGGCGGTGTTCCGCGAGGACTGGGGCCGGCTCATCGCCGGCCTCATCGCCTCGCTCCATGACTTCGACCTCGCCGAGGACGTGCTCCAGGAGGCGTTCGGCGTGGCCGCCGAGCGCTGGCCGGTGGAAGGCGTGCCACCGAACCCCGCCGGGTGGCTCGCGGTCACCGCGCACCGCCGCGCTATCGACCGGCTTCGCAGGGAGCGGCTGGCCCGCGCGAAACACCAGGACCTGGCCCGCGACGGCGCCTTCGCCGCGGCTGAGCCCGCGCCGATGGAGGAGGACACCGTGAGCGTGACCGACGAACGCCTCCGGCTCATCTTCACCTGCTGTCACCCGGCGCTCGCCATGGAAGCTCGCGTCGCGCTCACCCTGCGCACCCTCTGCGGCCTTTCGACCCGCGAAATCGCTCACGCGTTTCTCGTGCCCGAAGCGACCCTCGCGCAGCGCCTCGTGCGGGCCAAGCGAAAGATCCGCGAAGCCGGCATCCCCTACCGCGTCCCCGAAGACGAGGACCTGCCCGAACGGCTCTCGGGCGTGCTGGCCGTGCTCTACCTCGTGTTCAACGAAGGCTATAGCCGCTCCGAAGGCGATGGCCTGCTCGGCCCCGACCTCTGCGCCGAGGCCATCCGCATGGCTCGCGTCCTCGCGGCCCTCATGCCCGACGAACCCGAGGTGCTCGGCCTGCTCGCGTTGATGTTGCTTCACCATTCCCGCGCCGCCACCCGCATCGACGCCGACGGTGCGCTCGTGCTGCTCGAAGACCAGGATCGCTCCCGCTGGGATGCGGCGCTCATTCGCGAAGGCAGCGCGCTCGTCGAGCGGGCGCTCCGGACGCGCCGCCCGGGCCCGTACCAGGTCCAGGCCGCCATCGCTGCCGTCCACGCCAATGCGCCCACGCCCGGCGCCACCGACTGGAGCGAGATCGCCGAACTCTACGGCGTCCTCGCACAGTTCGCGCCAAATCCCGTGGTCGAACTGAACCGCGCGGCCGCGATCGCCATGGCCGAAGGCCCGGCAGCGGGTCTCGCCCTGCTCGAAGCGCCGGAACTCGCTGGCGCCCTCGATGGCTACCGCCTCTACCACGCCGCGATCGCCGACCTGCACCGCCGCCTCGGCGACTACGAACAGGCCGCCGCGAGCTACCGCCGCGCCCTTGCCCGCGACGGCAACGAGGTCGAGCGCCGCTTCCTCGAACGCCGCCTCGCCGAGGTCGAAGCCGCTACGTAGCGGCCTTTTCGCGCGCCTTCATCTCGGCCGCGCGCTTCATCCCCGCCGATTCCATATCCAGGTTCTGCTTCGACGTCCGTCCGATCATCGGGGCGAACAGTTTCGCCATGAACCCCGAGTAGTCCAGCGTGAGCCGCAGCCGCGCCCCGGCGCCGGCCGGTTCGATTTCGTGCGCGGCGTCGCAGGTGACCCCTTGGATCTTCGTCCGCCACGAGAACCGCCGCCCCGGGTCCCAGCCGGTCACGGCCCAGTCGGACCGCCGCGTGCCCCGCACGTCGAGCCGGTACACGGCGTTCGGACCGAGCGGCCCACGCACCACTTCGACTCGCTTGATGCTCTCGGTCCAGCCGGGCCACCGCTCGATATCGGCGACGACCTCCCAGACGGTCTCCGGCGGGGCCTCGATCTCGATGGTCTTCTCGAAGTGCATGGGTCACTCCTCTGGCGAGAGTGCCGCAAATCCTAGCACCGCCCCACAATGCGCTAAGCGAAGTACCGCACGCTCAGACCAGGCGCAGCCAGCGACGCTTGCCGACCTGTACGGTGGTCCCCGGGCGCGCCGCGGCGGTTGCATCGGTCACGGGCTCGCCGTCGACGGACACGGCGCCCTGTTCGAACAGGCGGCGTGCCTCGCGCTTCGAAGGCGCCAGTCGGGATGCGACCATCACGTCCAGCAGCGCCGCCTCGCCGTTCAGCCGGTACTCGGGAATGTCCTGCGGCGCTTCCTTGTGCTGCACCGTGCGCTCGAAGTGCTCCTGCGCTGCCTGCGCCGCCGCCTCGCCATAGAACTCCGAGACGATAGTCCGCGCGAGCCGTTTCTTCGCGGACATCGGGTCGCGCTCGATCTCGCGTCCGATCGCCGGCAGCTCGCCGCGCGGGACGTTCGTCGCCAGCACGAAGAAGTCCATGACCACCGCGTCCGGCAGCGACATCGCCTTGCCGTACTGCTGCTCGGGCGGGTCGTTCACGCCGATGTGGTTCCCCGCCGACTTCGACATCCGCGCCTTGCCATCGAGCCCGACGAGGATCGGCATGGTGATGGGCACGTGCGGCCGTTGGCCGGCGTCCTCCTGGATCTTTCGCCCGGCCATCAGGTTGAAGAGCTGCTCGGTCCCGCCGACCTGGACGTCGCATTCGAGCGCATAGGCGTCGTAGCCCTGCATCAGGGAGTACAGGAACTCGTGCAGGTAGATGGCGTCGCCGTCGTCCCAGCGCTTGCGGAAGTTATCGCGCCGCAGCATCTCCGCTGCGGTGAACTTCGACATCAGCGAGATGATCTCCGGGAATTGCAGCTTCCCCAGCCACTCAGAGTTGTGCCGCAACTCTGTCTTGTTCGCATCGAGCACTCGCGCGGCCTGTTCGAAATACGTCGCCTCGTTCGCGGCGATCTCCTCCGGCGTGAGCTGCGGGCGGAGCTTGTTCTTGTCGCTCGGGTCGCCGATCAGCGCCGTGTAGTCGCCGATCAGGAAGATGCAGTGGTGCCCGAATTCCTGGAACTGCCGCAGCTTGCGCAGCGGTACCGTGTGCCCGAGCGTCAGCGAGGTCGCCGTCGGGTCGATGCCGAGGTAGACGCGGAGCGGCCGGTCCTCCTCGAGCCGCTGGCGCAACTCGCCTTCCATCTGCCGCCGCAGCTGGCCGTCGCCGTACTCCACGCCGCTCATGAGCACGGTCAGTTGCTCATCGACAGGCGCCATCTTCCGCGTCATCTCGTCTCCATGCCCCGTCTGCGTTATGCGCGAAGGATCGCCCGCGCCTCTTCCACGTCGCGAGCGATCTGGGCGGTCAGCTCTTCGACGCTCGCGAAGGCCGTTTCCGGCCGGATGCGATGCACGATCTCCAGTTCCAGCCGCTCGCCGTACACATCGCCTTCGAAGTCCATCAGGTGCGTTTCGATCGACACATGGCCCGCGTCGAACGTGGGACGCCGGCCGATGTTCGTCGCGCCCGGCAGGTCACGGCCGACGACGTGCGCGCGGGTCGCGTAGACCCCGAGCGCCGGCATAGCCCTGTCGGCGGCCACCGAAATGTTCGCGGTCGGGAAGCCGATCGCGCGGCCGCGTTCGAACCCGTGGACGACCGGGCCGGCGAGCTTGTAGTTGCGCCCAAGGAGCTGCGTGACGCGCTCCATTTCGCCGGCGGCCAACGCCTTCCGGACCGCGGTCGAGCTGTAGCGCTCGTGGTCGAGCATCAGCGGCTCGACCTGCACCACGTCGAACCCGAGTTCGGCGCCGAGCCTGCGCATGCGGTCGGGGGTGTCCTTCGGCGCGCCCCGGCCGAACGCCGCGTCGGGGCCCAGCACCATCAGGCGCATCCGGAGATGCTCGAAGAACGCGGTGGCCAGCTCCTCGGCCGTCACCTCCGACACTTCGCCCGTGAACGTCAGCGGGATGACCCACGCCGCGCCTGCCTCGCGGATGAGCTCCATACGGTCTTCGAGCGAGGTCAGGTAACTGGGCGGGATGTCGGGCCGCAGGACGGTGATGGGGTGAGGGTGCAGGGTGACCACGCCGGGCGAGAGCGCCCGCTTGCGCGCCTCATCGCGCAGACGCGCGAGCAACGCCTGGTGCCCGCGGTGCACGCCATCGAGCACGCCAATGGTCACGGCGGTATCCGGTCCCGGTGCGCCGGCGGCGAGCTGCGTCAGGGTGAAGGACGGAAGAGGCATCGAACGAACTCAGCGTAGCAGTCCGCCGGGTCTGGTTCACGCAGGCCCGGCGCGGCGCGCCTGCGGCGCGGCACGTGACCTACGCCGCGTGCTCCTTCAGCCAGCCGAGCACTTCCTCGCCGTGCGAGTCGGGCTTCACCTTCGGCCACACTTTCGCGACTCGCCCCTGCGGCGAAATGATGAACGTCGAGCGGATGACGCCCTCGTACGTCCGGCCGTACATGCTCTTCTGCCCGTAGGCGCCGTAGGCTCGCGCCACCGAGTGGTTCTCGTCGTCGACGAGCAGCGGGAACGGCAGGCTGTACTTGTCGGCGAACTTCGCGTGCGACGCCTCCGTGTCGCCGCTCACGCCGAGCACCACCGCGCCCGTCGCCTGGATGGCCGCATAGTTGTCGCGGAAGCTGCAGGCTTCCTTCGTGCAGCCGGGCGTGTCGTCCTTCGGATAGAAGTAGAGCACCACCCACTTTCCGCGCAGGTCGCGGAGGCGGATCGTCTCGCCGGTCTGCGACTTCATCTCGAAGTTCGGTGGTTCGCTGTCGAGGCTGGGCATCGTCGTGGCCATTGGCTGCTCCTCTCGAGTTCCTGTCCGGGATCGTACGCGGGTCAGCCCGCGATGCGCTGCGCGAGCCGCAGCAGGTCCGTTCGCGGTTCCGGCCGCGACTTCGTGACCACATCTTCCATCGCCACCCGGACCGGCTGGCCGCGCTGGATGCCGACCATGAACCCGCTGTTCCCTTCGGCCAGCCACTCCACGGCCAGCGCCCCCGACTGGGACGCGATGATCCGGTCGCGCATGGTCGGCGCGCCTCCGCGCTGCGTGTGACCCAGCACCACCACCCGGTACTCGTGGTGCAGCAGTTCGCCGACTTTCTGGGCCGCCCCGAAGGCGCCGCCGGCCTCTTCGCCCTCGGCGACCACGATGATGTGGCTCCGTTTGCCGCGGCTCATCGAGCGGCGGATGCGCTCCGCTATCGCGGTGACGTCCTCGTGCTCTTCCGGTACCAGGACGCCCGAGGCGCCGCCCGCGACGGCGGTGTGGATGGCGATGGCCCCCGATGTGCGGCCCATCACCTCCACGAAGAACATCATCCGCGTCGATTCGCCCGTGTCGCGCAGCTTGTCGATCGCCGCCACAGCCGTGTTGACCGCGGTATCGAAGCCGATCGTCTCGTCCGTACCCCAGACGTCGTTGTCGATCGTTCCCGGGATGCCGGCGACGGCGACGCCATGTTCGCGCTCCAGCGCGAGTGCCCCGCGGAAGCTGCCGTCGCCGCCGATAACAATCAGCCCTTCGACCCCCAGCGCGCGCATCTGCCGCACGGATTCGCTGCGCACTTCGGGCTCCATGAACGGCTTGCACCGCGATGTCCCGATGAACGTGCCCCCGCGCAGGATCTGGTTGCCCACCGCGCGGTCGTCGAGCTCGATGTAGCGGTTCTCGACGAACCCGGAATACCCGTCGACGTACCCGACCACCGAGATTCCATGGAGGGTGGCGGTCCGTACCGCCGCGCGGATTGCAGCGTTCATCCCGGGGGCGTCGCCCCCGCTCGTCAGGATGCCGACTCGCTTCATGGCTCCTACTGTGGCCTACGGGGTAAAGGCCTCGCAATACCGCGCGGCTTGCAGCACCTCCTACTGGGGATGATGCCCGTTCGAACGCGGGCAGACGTGGCCCGTGGGGTCGATCGGGCCGCCGCAGAGTGGGCACGGTGGCCGCCCGGCGGCGATGACGTCCGCGATTTCGCGCCGCAGCTCGTAGCCGCGCCGGTACTCGAACTCGAAGGTCAGGTTCGTTGTGTCGTCGTCGCCATCCGAGGCGATGAGCACGATGTGCTGGTTCGCGCGGTTCACGCCCATCGAAAGCTGTGCCGCCTGGAACTCCACTCCCGGCGAGAGCGGGAACACCGGCTCCGGGCCCATGTCGTCGAGCGGCTGGCGCTCGTACTGGTACCCCTCCTCCTTGAGCACCGTTTCGAGCGCGTCGCCCAGCGCCGCGAGCTGCTCCTTTTCGAGCCAGATAGCGACCGATTCGCCCGCCTGCCCCAGCGCTTTGATGCGAAACCGGCGCTGGCCCGGTTGTCCGATGGCCTCCGCCGCGACATAAGTTACGGGGCCAAGTTCGTATGCATCTGCCATTCCCGCCATCCTACGAAACGCGCTCCTTTGAGTCGTACCCCACCGAAAACGTTTGCGCGACGAATTTGTCGCGTGTTGACAACTTGCGACAGGTGATGTCGTATTCGCACCACAGACTCCGAGGGCAGCGTGGTTTACGCTGACTTTGCGCGGGCAGGGGTTTGAGCGGTGACAGAACAGGTGCGCCGCGCCACGCGGCTCATCGAAATCGAACGGAGGCTCCGGGCGAACCCGGCGGGCCTCACAGTGCGGCAGCTGGCCGATGCTACTGGTTACAGCACCCGGACCATCCAACGAGACCTGATTGCGCTGGAGAGCGAGCTCGGCGCTCCACTCATGGAGGCGAGCGGCCGCCGCTGGCGGCTGATGCCCGGCTCGACGCCCATCGGCGCAGTGCGCTTCACGCTTCACGAGGCGCGGGCGATCTTCCTCGCGACACGCCTGCTGTTGCGCCACTCCGATGAGCGCGACAACGACGGCATTTCGGCGCTCGAAAAGCTCGCCGATGCGCTCCCGCCGCCGCTGAGCTATCAGCTGCGCTCGGCCGCGGAGCAGCTCAAGGCGAAGCCGGAGAACCGGAACGCCTCGCTCATCCTGCGGGTGCTGACCGAGGCCTGGGCCACATCCCAGACCGTCGCCATCCGCTACCGCTCGCAGCACGCGCGCAACGTGCGCCAGACCGAGCTCGATCCGTACATCCTCGAGCCGAGCCCGAATGGCGCGGCCATCTACGTCATCGGCTACAGCTCCGAACACCGCCAGGTGCGCACCTTCAAGCTCGA
>JBLNCO010000380.1:0-3745 GCA_050260715.1 Hyphomicrobiales bacterium
GAACCCGGTCGCCTATCTCATCCCCTGCCACCGGGTCATCCGCGCGACGGCGCTGAGCGGCGGCTATCGCTGGGGCGCCGCCCGCAAGCTCGCCATGCTCGCCCGCGAGCGCGCCGCGCACGACCGGGACCTGCGTCCCGGCGCCTGACCCCAGGCGTCCCCGGCGCCGTGGTTGCCACTTGCGCCCTTTGCGTGCCCGCGACTGGACCCCTCCCCTAACGCCACCGGCTGCTACGCTGGATCGAGAGGCTCTTCCCGCCCGTGACACCCCGTCAGCTCACCGCTTTGCTCGCCATGGCCGCCATCTGGGGCGGCTCCTTCCTTTACGTGAGGGTGCTGATCGATGCCGGGATCGCACCCACCGGCATCAGCGGCATCCGCACCGTCGTCGGCATGCTCTCGTTGCTCCCCGTCGCGATTGCGATGCGCCGCCAGTTCCCGCGCGACGGCCGCACCTGGCTTGCGCTCCTCGCCCTCGGGTTCCTGAACTTCGCCGTGCCCTGGACGCTCGTCGCGATGAGCGAAGAGCACATCCCGAGCGGCGTGGCGAGCATCGTGAACTCGGCGATGCCGCTCTGGACCGCAATCTTCGCGGTCGCGCTCATCCGCAACGAACGGCTCACCGCCGTCCAGGTCATGGGCCTCGTGCTGGGCTTCCTGGGTGTTGTCGCGCTCCTCGGCGAAGACCTCGCCGACCTCGGCGGCGATTCCGCCCGTGGTGTGGCGCTGATGCTCCTCGCGACCGCCTGCGCGGGTCTTTCGAGCGTCATCATCCGGCGCTGGCTCCTGCACGTCCCGCCGCTTCCCCTCACGATCGGCCAGGTGGGCTTCGCCAGTTGCATGCTGGTCCCGCTCGCGATCGGGAGCGGGGCCTACGACGGCGCGAGCTTCGGCCTGAAGGAAGCGGCATCGGCGCTGGCGCTCGGTGGGCTCGGTTCTGGCGTGGCGGTCGTCGCGTTCATGTGGCTCATCGGGCAGATCGGCGCCGTGCGCGCGGTGGTTGTCACCTATCTCATCCCGCCGATCGGCGTGTTCCTCGGCTGGGCCGTCCTCGACGAGCCGATCGGCTGGAACCTGGTGCTCGGCCTTTCGCTTGTGGCCGGGGGCGTCGCGTTGGTGCAGGGCGTGCCCGTGCTGCGCCCGATTCTTCGCCCGGCGCAATCGCGGCCGATGCCCGCGGAGATCGAGTAGCCGTTCGAGGCCAGGCCGTTTGCTCCGGCAGCTACCAGACCGTCTCAACCTCGTACTGTTGCCGGATGCGCCGGTCGCTCGTCAGCAGTACGAGCCCTTCGGCGCGCGCCTGCGCCACCAGAATCCGGTCAAACGGGTCGCGGTGGTTGGCAACGAACGGGAGTTTCTGAAGCGAGAGCACGTGCTCCCGCGTCACGCCGAGCTCGCGAAGATCCAGGTCCCGGAACACCAGGTCGAGGAACTCGGCGAGGCTGATGGAGAGCTCGATGCCACCGTTCGTGAGTTTGATGGCGATGTCCCACAGGCTCGCCACGCTGACCCAACGCTCATCCGCCTGCTCCAGTGCCTGTCGCGCCGCGGGTGAAAGGTGGCGGTCGCCGATGGCCGCCCACATGAGTGTGTGCGTATCGAGCAGGACTCTCACCCGGACCCTTCCGGGACGAGCGGCGCGTCGTACCAGCCGTCCAGTTCCTCTTCGGACATAGGGTCATCCCAACCGGGTTTCAGGACGACGAGGCCCCTGGCGGTGCCGAGCACAGGCTTGTGCTTCTGCCGCTCGGCTGGCACGAGCCGCGCGATGGGTTTGCCTGCCCGCGCGATGACGATCTCCTCGCCCCGTTCGACGCATGCGAGCAGCCGCGAAAGATGCGTCTTCGCCTCGTGGGTGTTCACGACCTTCATGCGACCATAGTGGACTAACCGGTGGACTAAGTCGAGGGCGAAGCGTGCCGAACATCGCACCCCGTGCTGGCATCCATAGGGGAGTTCGCTCGCTGCTGAGCTTCGGTATGGTTCGCGCATGGCCACCCCACGATTGCCCTCGACGGGTACGCGCAGCCTGACCGAACGTCAGCGGGAAGTGGTATCCCGGCGCGACCCTCAGTCCGGGATGCGGAAGTCCTGCCCGATCACGATCACGATGTCCGGCTGCGTTTCGCTCGTCTTCTCGGCGACCGTCACCGCGTCGGGCGCGAGGTCCAGCCAGTCGGCGATGTCGTCGGCGAGCGCCTGTTTGTTCTTGTCGTAGAGGACAAGCGTGGTCGTCGGCTGAACTTCGGCGTCGCCGCCGGCTTCGACCGTGGGGAGCCCCTGGACGTACTTCAGGTAGCGCCCGAGGCCGAGCACCCGCACTTCGCCGTCGGGGCCGTAGCCGTTTTGGATTTCGACGCTCGAGGCGGCGTACTTCGCCGGCGTGAACGCCTGGCTAATCCAGTACTGCACGTTCTCCGGGTTCCACTCGAGCACCGACGCACCTTCGTCGGTCATGATGTTCTCGACCGTCTGTACGCCGTTCACGGGGTCGCCGACGGAGTACGTCTTGAGCGTGCCGTTCGTCTCCTTCAGCAACAACGCGTATCCGGGCAGGTTGGCGAACGGGATATCCGTTTTCACGGTATCCTTGTAGCTGTTCCATAGCCCGATCGGGTCGTTCAACAGGCCCTGCGAGAACACCTTCGCGAGAGCGGTTTGCAGGACCAGCTGCTGGCGCTTCACGCGCATCAGGTCGCTGTCGTTTCGATAGCGCCCAAACGCCACGGCATGGTACCCGTCGAGGTGCCATTCGCCGGGCGGGAATTCGACCCATGTCGCGTTCAAATCGTCGTCGCTGTAGTACCACTGCGGCACCGAAAGGTCGTATGGCTCCGTCGGGATGTCGATATCTATGCCGCCAATGGCGTCGATCAGCGTTTCCACGCCCTTGAAATCGAGCACGACGTAGTGGTCGATCTCGATGCCGAAGTTTTCTTTGATGTCCTTTTCGAGCTGCAGCGCACCGGCCTTGTGGCTGTCCCCGTTCTGGTACCCGGCGACGTACGACTCGTTGATGCGCCCCTTATAGGTGCCACCGGGCGCGTGAATGTCGATGTAGAGGTCGCGGGGCAGGCTGAGCGCGCTCGCCTGCTTGGTCAGCGGGTCGACCGTCGTAATCATGATCGTATCGGCGCGATACGCGTCTTCGTCCTGCTCCTGCGGCCGGCGGTCGAGCCCGATGATGAGCAGGTTGATGCGCTTGTTGAAGCTGCTTTCCGCCCCCGATGGCTTGATGCCGAGGTTGCTGGTCGGCACGCCGAGGTCCTGGATGGCCGAAACGATGGGCAGCGTCTTGCCCGGGAACAGGGCCGGCCACACGCGGTTCAGCGTGACGATGCCCGTGTACGCCGAGGCCAGTCCGAACGTGAAAAGCGCGAGAACAAAGAGCCAGCGCTGACCGACGGTCAGGCTCTGCGGAGCGGGGCGCGCTGCCGGGGCCGCGATGGAGCGGGGGCGCGCTCGCATCCGCACTTCTTCAACTGCCATGCGTGGATTTCAACCTACTGAGGGGTTCTGTCTCGGTCAACGTAATTCCGCACACGGAAGTTCCAACTTTCGGCCGATGTTGCAGGCGTCGCCGCAACCGTCTTTTGCACTTCTGAACCGGCGGTGGTGCCGAGAGACACGAATCCCGGCGCGCCATTCGAACGGCTATCATGCCCGAACCATGACCGATGCAATTTCAACACCCGATGCCTCCACTCGCCCGGCCCGTTACGCGTTTGTTACCGGCGCCAGCTCG
>JBLNCO010000381.1:0-8329 GCA_050260715.1 Hyphomicrobiales bacterium
AGCAGCGAGACCAGCACGTGGTGCGCGCCCTCCCGGAGCCAGGCCGACTCGCTGTGCTGCAGCAGCGCCTTGCACAGCGGCTCGAGGGCGATCGGTCCGAGCGCCGCAAGCCCTTCGGCCGCCAGCCAGCGGACGCCGCCATCGGGGTCGGTCAGCTCGTGGACGAGGGCCGGAGCGGCAGCAGGCGCATGCATGTCACCGAGGGCATGGGTGGCCTCCCAGCGCGCCCGCGACGACGGCTCGTGGAGCACGCCTTCGAGCACGGGGATTGCGGCGGGACCGAGGTCGGCCAGGCCCTCGCGGGCACGAGCGGCCACCGAGGCAACCGGGCTGTGGATGGCCTCCGCGAGCTGTTCGGCCGTGGGCGAGGGCGACATGGATGGCTGGGTTGCGCGAGAAATGTTGGGCTCTGCGGCCACGGTGGCGCCTCCTGTACCGGCCCACCGACCGTCCGCCCTCCGGCCTCCGGGGCCGGGTGCTGCCTGGTTGCGGTGATCGTACGCCGTGCGTCAACAAATCCGCTCCAACGGTTGCGCGGGAATCTCACGATTTCGTACCGCCCGGGCGGGACCGGCAATGGCCCGCGCCTTGCCGCCGCCGGGCTGCGGTTCTACGCTCCGGCGACACCCCACCAGGAGGCTGCCCATGGATGTTTTCCAGGCGATGACCGAGATGCGCGCGATGCGCCGGCTCAAGCCCGACCCAGTCCCGCGCGAGCTGATTCGGGAGGTCATCCAGTACGCGACGCACGCGCCGACCGGCGGAAACAGCCAGAACTGGCGCTTCGTGGTCGTGACCGACGCGGACAAGCGCCGGCGGATTGGCGAGTACTACAGGCAGGCGGTCGACGTCTACCTTGCGCGGATGAACACGGGCCCGCTCCCCCACCAGACTCGCGACGAATGGGAGCGGCTCGTGAAGGCGGTCCGCTGGCAGGGCGATCACGTGGGCGAAGCGCCAGTGCTCATCTTCCCGTGCCTGCGCGGGAACCGGGAGCGCATGAACCGCACCGTGGGGTCGAGCATCTACCCGGCGGTGCAGAACCTGCTGCTGGCGTGCCGCGCGAAGGGCCTGGGAGCGACGCTAACGACGCTGCACCTCCTGCACGAAAAGGAGGTCGACCAGGTGCTGGGCATCCCCGAGGATGCGGCCACCTTCGCGATGATCCCGATCGGCTACCCGCTCGGGAAGTTCGGGCCAACCAGGCGCATCGCCGTCGACGAAGTCATCGGATGGGACGGCTGGGAGTAACGCCATGAACTTCGGACTGCACATCGGCCAGCAGAACATCACGATCGATGAGTGCCGCAAGATGTGGCGCTGGGCCGACACCGCCGGCTTCGACTGGGTCGATGTCTGGGACCACTTCTACGAAGCGCCGCCCGTGGACGGCAACGGGAGCTGCTTCGAAGCGACAACCTGCATGGCTGCCATCGCCTGCGAAACGGTGAACTGCCGGATCGGCGTGCTGGTGCTCGGCATCAACTACCGGCACCCGGCGGTGATCGCGAACGCGCTCATCACCATCGACCACCTGAGCAACGGCCGCCTCGAAATCGGGCTCGGCGCGGGCTGGCACGAACCTGAGTACCGGGCCTATGGCATCCCCTTCGAGCCCATCGGCAAGCGCATGGACATGCTCGAAGAGGGCGTCCAGGTCGTGCGGATGCTGACGACCCAACCCCGTTCGAACTTCGAAGGCAAGTACTACCGCCTGGAGAACGCCGCCGCGAACCCGCCGCCCGTGCAGGCGCGGCCGCGCATCTGGATCGGCGGCCGTGGCGAAAAACGCACGCTTCGCATCGCCGCCCGCCACGCGGACGGCTGGAACGTCCCGTACGTCTCGCCGGACGAGTTCGCGCGCCTTTCGAAGGTGCTGGACGAGTGGTGCGAGAAGGAGGGGCGCGACCCGGCGAGCATCGAACGGAACGTGAACCTGAGCTTCCATATGGCCGCCTCGCCCGCCCACATCGCCGCGAGCGAACAGCACTTCAAGGAGACGTGGGGCCCGGCAGCGGAGGTCATGCGCATTGCCGGCGTCGTCACGGGCACGCCGGACCAGGCGATCGACCTGGTCGGGCGCTACCGCGATGCCGGCGCGGCGCGCGTCAACATTGCCATCCGGCCGCCGGTCGACTGGGATGCGCTGCACGCCTGGACGGAGCAGGTCATCCCGGCGTTCGCCTAGGCCGGTGCCCCGTGGCGGACCTCCCCGGGGACGTGTTGAACCTGCTGGGCGGGCACCCGGCGGTCGAGAGCGCGCGGCTCATCGGGTCCCGGGCGAATGGCACCGCGACGCCCATCTCCGACTGGGACTTCGAAGTCGAGGCACGGGACTTCCCGGCGCTCGCCGCCGCGCTCCCGGGCCTGTTCGCCCCACTTCGGCCGCTGTGCACGCAGTGGGACCGGCTGAGCAAGCACCAGACGTTCATGGTCATCCTGCCCGGCGCCGAGAAGGTGGACCTCCTCTTCCTCGGTCAGCCGCACGCCATCGAGCCTCCGTGGCGCGTGTCGGCGGATACGTTGCCGGCGATCGACGGCCACTTCTGGGACTGGATCCTGTGGCTCGCGAGCAAGGTGCTGAACGGCCGCGGCGAGCTCGTTCGCGAGGAGCTGGCGAAGCTCCACGAGCACATCCTGGGGCCCATGGGCGCCCCGATCCCCGATTCGCTCGAGCAGGCGGTCGCGGAGTATCGGCGCGCCCGGTCACTCGCTGAGCGGCGGTATGGCGTGGAGGTTCGCCGGGCGCTGGAGGACGCGGTGGCCGGACGGCTGCGCGGCGGGGGGTTCGCGGTCTAGAACTCGTTCAGCAGCTTCCAGCTGTCGTCGAAGGGGAGGCCGCCCGAGCGCGCCGCCTCTTCGAGCACGGCCCGCTGCTTCGCGGGCGGCAGGTCGGCGAGCAGCCGCGACGGGTTTTCGCTGACATCGAGGGCGAGCCGCTCGTTGCGCGCCACCATCCCACAGAACGCCTCGAAGATGGCGTCGCGGTCGAGGTAGTTTTCGAACACGAAGAGCGAGATATCTCCGAGCGACTCGAGGTCGTGGTTGTCGCAGAGCTGGTCGTAGAGCTCGCCGAGCCAGTCGGCGATGCGTTCCCACTCCTGCGGGGCCTCGGCGCAGCCCCGCGCTTCGAGCGCCTCCAGCGAGGAGAAGAGCATCACGAGGAAGGTCGGCAGGCGGCGCCGCTCGTAGCCCATGCGTGCGACCTCGACCCAGCGCAGGTCTTCCTTGCAGCTGGCGTGCGGGCGCTGGGCGGGGATCGCGCCGGCCAGCTCGTTCGCCTCGGGGTCCGGGAGTGCGCGGATCCAGTCCTCGATCGTGCTCGGCGCGACGTCGGCGAGGTCGATAACGGAGAGCGCGGCGAGCCGCCGGTCGGGCGCGCCGTCCTGGACCTCGGCCACGAGCTCGGGCGTGGTCATCCGGCGGAACTGGTGCTCGTGGTCCTGCCAGCCGTCGTATTCGGGCGGGAGCCGTCTCTCCATGGGGGCAAGGATACCAGCGGGAGCGAGTGGGGCCACGGCCCGGTGCTAGAATCGGCGCATGGAATCTCCTTCGTTCCGCCGCCAGCGGCGCCTGCGCCGTACCCCTACGATACGCGCCCTCATCCGCGAAACCGAACTGACCCCCGCGCATCTCATCTACCCGATATTCGTGCAGGCGGGGCTTTCGGGCCGCGAACCGATCCCCAGCATGCCCGGCCAGGACCGGCTCGGCCTCGACGCGCTGGCCGCCGAGGCGCGAGAGCTCGATTCGCTGAAGATCCCGGCGGTGTTGTTGTTCGGGCTCCCGCCCTACAAGGACGAACAGGGGAGCGGGGCGTGGGCGAAGGACGGCATCGTCCAGGAGGCGGCGCGGCGGCTAAAGGATGCGCGGCCGGAACTGCTGGTCGTCGGCGACGTGTGTCTGTGCGAGTACACGAGCCACGGTCACTGCGGCCTGCTTCGCCCCGATGGCAGCGTCGACAACGACGCGACGCTCCCGCTGCTGGCGCAGACGGCCGTCAGCCTCGCCGAGGCGGGCTGCGACATCATCGCGCCGAGCGACATGATGGACGGCCGCGTGGGGGCGATCCGTGCCGCGCTCGATGCGGCGGGCTACACGGAGACGCCGGTCATGTCGTATGCGGCGAAGTTCGCGAGCGCGTTCTACGGCCCCTTCCGAGACGCGGCGGAGAGCGCCCCGGCGTTCGGCGATCGGCGCGGCTATCAGATGGACCCCGCGAACGGCCGCATGGCGATGGACGAAGTGCTCACCGACGTGGCCGAAGGCGCCGACATGGTGATGGTGAAGCCGGCGCTGCCGTACCTCGACGTCATTCGCCAGGTGCGGGACGCGGTGGACCTCCCGGTGGCGGCCTACAACGTGAGCGGCGAGTACAGCATGCTCATGGCGGCGGTGCAGAACGGTTGGCTGGACGAAGAGCGCGCCGTCGACGAGGCGCTCACGTCGATCCGGCGGGCGGGCGCCGACGTCCTCATTACGTATCACGCGAAGCAGTGGGCACGGCGCCAGTAGGGCGCCCCGGCGGCCCAACCCCCATCCGGGCGGACCGCGAACGCTAGTGGAGCGTCGCCTTGCGCGAAGCGGCCGCAGCGGCAACGGGAGCGGTGCTGTTCACGACCGTGCGCCGTGCCGGCGACTCGGGTTCCTGGCAGGCCTTCATCAGGCGGCGGTCGACGACATCGCTGATGCCGCGCCCACGCGCCTCATTCCGCACATAGGCCACGGTGTTGGACACGATGGCTTCGAAGCCCGGCCATTCCTCGCAGCGGAGGACCCGCAGATGCCGGGACGACTCGTTCCATTCGACCACCAGGCGTGCGTGCGCCGCCGGGCCCGCCGAGTATCGGGTATATCCGCCAAGGTATTCCTTGGTGAGATGGAGCCCCTTTCGGCTGGGGTCCACCTCGGCTCGCTGCAGGCCATCCCAGAGGTCGCCGAGGGCAAGCAGCAGCCGGAACGCTACGTCCGAAGTATCAGCGCGCACAAAAGCCATCCGGGTTCGAATTACCGGCTGCGGGTCGCCGGTGTCACGGGGCGTATTCTACCGCGGCGCGCGCGATCCTGCACAACTGCTCTATTCCTGCAATAGAGCTTCTCCATGCCGAAACTGGAACGTCCAATCACGGAGCCGGCTTCACCTTCGCGGCTTCAAATAGCTCAGGCCTTCGGCCAGCGGGGTTAACCGAAGCTTGAAAACGGCCTGCAGCTCCGTCGTATCGGCAACCGGGTCCATCGTCACGAAGTCGATGGCGTCCGGCGTCAGGGGCCGCCCGGGAAGGAACTGCGCAACCGCACCAACGGCCTTCATGAGCGGTTTCGGCTGGTGCAACAGGAAGCGGCGTTTGCCCGCCACGCGCAGCGCGGTGCGGATGATCTCGTCCATCGTCAGCACCTCGGGGCCGCCGATTTCGAAGAGCCGGTTGCGCGCTTCGCCGTTGGTGACCGCCGCTGCCGCATGCCGGCCGAAGTCGTCGACCAGCAGCGGGTTCAGGCGGATCTTGCCGTTGCCGATGACGGGCACGAATGGCAGCCAGCGAGCGAACCCGAGGAAGCGGTTCAGCGAGACGTCGTCCGGGCCGTACACCCAGGTGCCGCGGAAGATGGTGTAGGGGACGCCGCTCGCCTTGATGTACTCCTCTTCCTCCCACTTGTAGCGAAGCCAGTGGTAGCGGGCGTCGGGCGCGGCCCCGGCCCCGCTGATTCCGATGTAGTGCCCGACGCCGGCCGCTTTCGCCGCGTCCACCAGGTTCCGCGTGCCGCCAAGGTCGACGCGTTCGAAGGTGAGGCCCTTCTTCGGGTTCTCCATCGGCGAGCCCGGGAACTGCACCGCGTCGACGACGACATCGAAGCCATCGACCTGGCCGGCGAGGGTGTCGGGCCGCGTGACATCTCCGCGGACGGCACGCACGCCTTCCACCCGGCTTCGGCCCGAGCGGGAGAGGACGGCAACCTCGTGTCCCGCCTGCCGCATCGCTGCCGTAATTCCGCTCCCGACAAGGCCGGTACCCCCGGCGACCAGGACGTTCATCGCGCACCTCTGGCGGTCATTCGGTCCCCGCCGCCCTTGCTGCCCCCCGTCAGCCTAGCCGTTCGGCGGCGGCGTCCCCGGTGAGGCTGCTGACGGCCCGCGGCGGGCTGGCTTTGGGCTTTCTTTAGGTCGGCACGAACATTATCCGAATGTCCGCTGCTACTGTTCGTGCCAACGCGCCCCCGCGTTGGAGTCTGCATTGCACGAATGCGCCATCTGCCGGCACCTGGGGCTCGCGCCGCGGCTCACCGACCGCATCGTGGGGCTGGTGACCAGCCTCCCTGGCTTCGAAAGCGCAGAGCCCGCGGGCCGTAGCGAGGGCGCAGGGCACGTGATGGTCCCGGCCTGCCCGGAGCACGTGGTCGATGTGTACAGCAACCGCGTGCCGGGCATCGAAATGGCGTGGCGCGTGCCCCTCTCGGCGAACGCGGCGGTCACACCCGCCGAGTCTCGTTGACACGCGACAAACGCGATTCCTACGATCGATTTGTGGTGGTTGCAGACAGGACGATGACCGAGCGCCTGGTTGGTGGCGGGTACCGTGTGACGGGCCCGCGCCGGGCGATCCTGCGGACCATCGAAAAGCTCAATGGCCCGTTCACCATTGAAGAACTGACCGAGGCCGTCCCCGATGTCGGCCGTGCCACGGTCTTCCGGACGGTAAAGCTGCTCCAGGAGTCGCAGGTGGTGTGCCGTATGGTCCTGGAAGACGGGAGCATCCGCTACCAGCTTTCGCAGGGCGGCCATCACCACCATCTGATCTGCAGCGAATGCGGCAGCATCACCGAATTCGGCGACGCCAAGCTCGACAGCCTGATCCACCAGAACGCCGAAGCCGAGGGCTTTCAGCTCGATTCGCACAGCCTGGAGCTGAACGGCCGCTGCGCACGTTGCGCCTGATTAGCCGCTGATTCCCCGCAGGAGCGTTCGCATCCCGGGCTTGAACACGACCTTGTCGTTGATGACGACGATTTCGTTGTTCAGGTAGAGCTGGAGCGCGCGGCTCAGCACCTTCCCCTCGAGTGCGCGGCCCTTCCGGCGCACGTCGTCGAACGAATCCAGACCTACATCGATCTGGAACACGTCCTGGAGGATGATCGGCCCGGCGTCCAGTTCTTCGGTGACGAAGTGGGCGGTGCAGCCGCTCACGCGCACGCCATCTTCCCAGGCGCGGCGGTACGGGTTCGCTCCCGGGAAGTACGGCAGCAGCGAAGGATGGATGTTGATGATGCGCCCGGCATAGGGGTGCACCACGGTCGGCGTGAGGATCTGCATGTAGCGCGCCAGCACCACGACATCCGCGCGGGCAGCATCGAGCTGTTCGACCAGGAATTGCTCGTGCGCGGGTTTGTCGGTTGACGGGAACCACGCGAAGGGAAGCCCGGCCGCCTCGGCGATCGGCCGGAGCGTCTCGTGATTGCCGAGCACGGTCACGATGTCGCCATTCAGCAGGCCGGCGTCGCGATCTTCGATGAGCTGCTCGAGGCAGTGCGCCTCCTTGCTCACCAGCACCGCCACACGCTTCCGCTCGCGTTCGCCATGCAGGGTGACGCGAATCTCCATCCCGATCTCGGAACCGATGCCGAGCAGGCCGGTGATGAGCTCGTCGAGGGTCGCGGACGCGTCGGTGATGTCGACGAGCATATCCATGAGGAACTGCCCGCGGACGACGCGCTGTTCGATGTCCTCGATGTTGACGTTGCGTTCAGCCAGGTAGGTGCTGATCCGCGCGACCACGCCCTTCTGGTCGCGACCCAGCACACTCACGATCGCCAGTACTCGGGCCATGGTCACCAGTTCGAGAGGAAATATGGAGTCAGCGTAGACGAGGCGAGCGGCACGAGCGAGTGGCCGGGATTCCAAGCCCGGTGTGCCGGCGGCGAAGGGGAAAGGCGGGGGACCGGGCGGCGAAATCCGTTTATGCGGTACGAACGTATGTATGCGTAAGGGCAGGATGCGCGCCCTTTTCTCCTGCCTTCTATCCAGTGGGACGTGGGGTGGTGGACCCGGGCGAAGGGCAGGTAGCTGTGGCCCCATCGCGGCCGATGGCAGGACCGGACGGCGAAGGTGCCCGGAAACGCGGGACTACGCCAGCCGCGTTGTTTCGCCGTTGCTTGAAGTGTGGACTCCCGGTGCGGCAGGGGGCCGCGGATGTCCCGTGCATCGAGGAGGTGCCTATCAGGTCGGGATGATTCCCTATAGCGCGTGCGTGTAAAGGGTTGTTGACTTTAAGCAGATCCGCGCGCACCTTACCGTCCGGTCAATAGAACGAGGAAGGAACCGCATCCATATGACCAA
>JBLNCO010000382.1:0-2695 GCA_050260715.1 Hyphomicrobiales bacterium
GATCGAGCTGGACCTCGATCCCGGCCTCCCGGCTTTCGCTGCGATCATCCCGGGGACGGCCACGACCACGCTTCGCCGCTACTCCAGGTTGTGCAGCGTCTCGACGATGCGCCGCGGCGAAATGGGCAGCTCGGTGAAGCGGTGGCCGGTCGCGTCGGCGATGGCGTTGGCGATCGCCGCGAGCGGCGGGACGATAGGCACTTCGCCCACGCCGCGGACGCCGAACGGGTGCCCGGGGTTCGGGACCTCGACGATGACCGTCTCGATCTCAGGGACGTCGAGCGCCGTGGGCATGCGGTAGTCGAGGAAGCTGGCATTCGCGAGGCTGCCGTCCTCGTTGTAGTAGTACTCCTCGTTGAGTGCCCAGCCGATGCCCTGCACGACGCCGCCCTGGATTTGCCCTTCGACGTACGACGGATGAATCGCCGTGCCGACGTCCTGGGTGGCCGTGTAGCGCAGCACCTGGACCTTGCCGGTATCGGGGTCGACTTCGACGTCGACGATATGAGTGGCGTAGGCGCCGCCGACGCCGCGAGCCACGAGCGAGGACTTGCCGACGATCGGCCCGCCGGTGCGCGCGGACTGGGCCGCGAGCTCCTTGAAGGTCATCGACTTCGTGCCACCCTCGGTAGTGGAGAGCACACCGTCTTCGTACGTGACTTTGTCTTCGGGGACGCTCCAGAGCTTCGCCGCGCGGGCGATCATCTGGTTGCGAATATCGACGCCGGCCTGGTGGGTGGCCATGCCGCTCGCGAAGGTCACGCGGCTCCCGCCGGTGACGTCGTTATGGCCGATCGAATCCGTGTCGGCGACCACGGGCTTCACGTCCTCGTAGGGGATGCCGAGCGTCTCGGCGAGCTGCATCGCGAGCGAAGCGCGCGTGCCGCCGATATCGGTTGAGCCCTCGATGAGGTTCACGGTGCCATCGGGGTTCACGGCCGCCACCACGCTGGATTGCATGCCGCCGTTGAACCAGAAGCCCGAGGCGACGCCGCGGCCGCGGTTCGGACCCTCGATCGGCGAGCGGTAGTGCGCGCTCTCCATGGCCGCCTGCACGCATTCTTCGTGGCCAATGCGCGGCAGGGGCGCGCCACTGACGAGCCGGTTGCCCTGCCGGGCGGTGTTGTCGAGGCGGAACTGCAGCGGGTCGATCCCGGCCGCTCGCGCAAGCTCGTCGACGGCGGTCTCGCAGGCGAACGCCGCCGCCGGCGCGCCCGGCGCGCGGTACGCCGAGACCTTCGGCTTGTTCACCACCACGTCGTAGGCGTCGAGGCGGAAGTTCTCGATGGCGTAGGGCGCGAGCATCGTCATCGCGCCAGCGCCGACCGGCGACCCGGGATAGGCGCCGGCCTCGTACGCCATGTCGACGACTGCCGCGGTGATGCGGCCGCCCTTCTCGGCCATCTTGATGCGGATTGAAGTGCCGCTCGTGGGGCCGGTCGCCTCGAAGACCTCGGTGCGGCTCATGACGACCTTCACCGGGCGGCCGCTCTGCTTCGAAAGGAGCGCGGCGACCGGGTCGAGGTAGATCGGGATCTTGCCGCCGAAGCCGCCACCGATTTCCATCGGGATGACGCGCACCTTCGAGACGGGCACGCGCAGCACTTCGGCGACCTGTGCCCGCACGACGAAGGCGCCCTGGGTGCTGGTCCAGATGGTGATGGTGCCGTCGGCGTTCCAGCTCGCGGTCGAGTTCTGGGGCTCGATGTAGCCCTGGTGGACCATCTGTGTCCGGTACTCGCGCTCGACCACGTGGTCGGCCTCGGCGAATGCGGCATCGGGGTCGCCGTTCGAAAAGACGGTGTGCTGCGCGATGTTGCTCGGCTTATCGCTCTGCTGGCCGGCCATCGTCTTCGTGAAGCGCTTGTCGCTGAGGAGCGGGGCATCCTCGCGCATGGCGTCGCGCACATCGAGCACCGGCGGGAGGACTTCGTACTCGACCTTGATGCGCTTCAGCGCCTCCTCGGCGATGTGCGGGTTGAGCGCCGCCACCGCCGCGATCGCGTGGCCCTTATAGAGCACCTTGTCGGACGCGAGGATGTTGTCGCTGAGCTCCTTGAGGTTCACGGCGCCCTCGCCGAGGTCCTGCACGATGTCTTCGGCGGCCGGGAAGTCCTTCGCGGTAAGGACGCCCATGACGCCGGGAACCTTGGCCGCTTCGCTCGTATCGATGGAGACGATCCGGGCGTGCGCGTGCGGGCTGCGGAGGATCCGCCCGTGGATCATGCCCGGGAGCCGGACATCGGCGCCGTACTGTGCCTTGCCGGTCACCTTCTCGACGCCGTCGGGGCGTACGGGGCGGGTGCCGATGACCTTGTAGGTGGGGCGTTCGGTGGTTGTCATGACTTCGCCTCCTGGAGCTCGGAAGCCCTGATCACAGCTTTGACGATCTTGTCGTAGCCGGTACAGCGGCAGAGGTTGCCGGCGAGCCAGAAGCGCACCCGGCTCTCGCCGGGGTGTGGCTCGCGGTCGAGCAGCGCCTTGGCCGAAACGATGAAGCCCGGCGTGCAGATGCCGCACTGCAGCGCGGCCTCTTCGAGGAAGGTCTGCTGCAGCGGGTGGAGCTGGTCGCCCTCGGCGATGCCTTCGATGGTGGTGACGGTCGCGTCCTGCGTTTCGACCGCGAGGACGCAGCAGGAGTTTACGACGCGGCCGTTGAGGATGACCGCACAGGCGCCGCAGTTGCCGTTGTTGC
>JBLNCO010000383.1:0-9034 GCA_050260715.1 Hyphomicrobiales bacterium
TCGACCGTGGCTGCGCCCCCCACGAGGGGGCGCAGCACAGCCACGACGTGCACCTTCACCATAGGCTCAGGACCCCAGGGCGCCGGTCGTCTCGAGGATCCGCCGCGGCGACATCGGGAGCTCCCGCTGCCGCACGCCGGTCGCCCGGTACACCGCGTTCGCAATGGCCGCGAGCGGCGGCACGATGGGCGGCTCGCCCGCGCCGCGCACCCCGAACGGATGCAGCGGGTTCGGCACCTCCACCAGGATCGTCTCGATCATGGGAACGTCGAGCGTGGTCGGCAGGCGGTAGTCGAGGAAGCTCGCGTTCGCCATCCGGCCGTTCTCGTCGTAGTAGTACTCCTCGTTCAGCGCCCAGCCGATGCCCTGCACCGCGCCGCCCTGCATCTGGCCCTCGACATACGACGGGTGAATCGCCGTGCCGACGTCCTGGATGGTGGTGTAGCGCAGCACCTGCACCTTGCCCGTCTCCGGGTCGACTTCCACGTCCACGATGTGGTGCGCGAAGGCGCCGCCCTGCAGGAAGCCGGCGTTCACCGAGCCGCTCACCGTGATCCCTGGGCCGCGTCCGACGACCATCTGGGCGAGTTCCTTGAACGTGCCGCTCTTCGAACCGTCCGCCGTCTTGAAGGTGCCGGCCTCAAACTCGATGGCGTCCTTACCGACCGACCACATCTCCGCGATGCGTTCCTTCATCGCCTCGATGAGGTTCTTGCCGGCGGCGTGGGCGGCCATACCGGAGGCGAACGTCACGCGGCTGCCCGCGGTCACGTCGTTGTAGCCCACGGAATCCGTGTCCACCACCGTCGGCTTCACGTCCTCGAAGTCGACGCCGATCGTTTCGGCGAGCTGCATCGCAATCGACGCGCGCGTGCCGCCGATGTCCGTGCTGCCTTCGAGCAGGCTCACCGTCCCGTCCGGCTGGACGGTCACCGTCACGCTCGAGCGCAGGCCGACGTTGAACCAGAACCCCGAGGCGACGCCGCGGCCGCGGTTCGGACCCTCCAGCGGCGAACGGTAGTGGTCCGAGTTCATCGCTGCCTGGACGCACTCCTCGTGCCCGATGCGCGCGTAGGGCATGCCCATCGGGCCCTTCGTCCCTTCGCGCGCCGAGTTCTTCAGCCGGAGCGCGAGCGGGTCCATGTTCAGCTTTTCGGCCAGCTCGTCGACCAGCTGCTCGATCGCAAAGGCCGCCGCCGGGGAGCTCGGCGCACGGTAGTCCTGGGTGCGTGGCTTGTTCACCACCACATCCCAGCCCTCCAGCTTCGAGTTCTCGATGTCGTAGCAGGCGAGCGCGACCATCGTCGCGAACTGGCCCGGCGTGCCGTTCGCGAACGCGCCGTTTTCGTACGCCATGTCGGCGATGGCCGCGATGATCTTCCCGTCCTTCGTCGCGCCCAGCTTCGCCCGGATGTTCGTGCCCGGCGTCGGGCCGGTGGCTTCGAACACGTCGGCGCGGTCCATCGTCAGCTTCACCGGCTTGCCCGACTTCTTCGCGAGCAGGGCGGCCAGCGGCTCCAGGTACACTGCAATCTTCCCGCCGAACCCGCCGCCGATCTCCGTCGGGATGACCTTGATCTTCGAAATCGGGTGGTTGAGGATCTGCGCGCAGCTCTGGCGGTCCGGGAATGCGCCCTGCGTGCTCGTCCAGATGGTCACCTGGCCATCGTTGTTCCACGTCGCCGTCGAGGCATGCGGCTCGATGTAGCCCTGGTGGACCATCTTCGTCTTGAACTCGCCTTCGACCACCACGTCCGCGTTCGCCATCGCCGCCTCGGCGTCGCCGAAGGCCATGACGTGGTGCGCGACGATGTTCGACGGCTCCGTCGCCGGACCCGTGGGCGTCCGGGTGCGCAGCGACTCATGCAGGATGGGCGCACCGGGCAGCATCGCCTCGCGCACATCCAGCACCGGCGGGAGCACCTCGTAGTCCACCTCGATCAGCGAGCAGGCCTCGCGCGCGATCTCTTCCGTGATAGCCGCCACCGCCGCGACCGCATGCCCGCGATAGAGCGCCTTCCTGCCCGCCAGGATGTTCGCCGAGAGGTCCGGAAGCTGGTCGACCGTCTGGCCCGGGGTCAGCAGGTCCTGCGCGGTGATGACCGCCTTCACGCCCGGCAGCGCTTCCGCCTTCGAGGTGTCGATCGACTTGATGATGGCGTGCGCGTGGGGGCTCCGGAGCACGTGGCCGCGCAGCATGCCAGGGAGCCGGATGTCCGCGCCGTAGACCGCGCGGCCCGTCACCTTGTCGACGCCGTCCGGCCGCACGGGCCGGGTGCCGATGACGCGATACCGTGGTTTCTCTTCGGTCGTCATTTCACTCCCCCTTCGCTGCCGGGCTCTGGTACGAAGCAGGCGCCGTAGCGCGCATCTCTTCGGCCGCATCGAGCACCGCGCGGACGATCTTGTCGTAGCCGGTGCACCGGCAGAGGTTGCCGGCGAGCCAGTGGCGGATGCGGGCTTCGTCCGCGTCCGGTTCCGCGTCGAGCAGCGCTTTCGCGGCGACGATGAAGCCCGGCGTGCAGACGCCGCACTGCAGGGCCGCGTTCTCGAGGAACGCCGACTGCAGCGGGTGCAGGTTGTCCTTTTCGGCAACCCCTTCGATGGTCACCAGCGTCTTGCCGTTGACCTCCGGCGCCAGCACGCAGCACGAGTTCACCAGCGCGCCATCGAGGATGACGTTGCAGGCGCCGCAGTTCCCGTTGTTGCAGCCTTCCTTCGAACCGGTGAGGCCGAGTTCATCGCGCAACGCCGACAGCAGGCTCTGGCCGGGCGCCGCGAGGAACTCGACGTCCTCGCCGTTGATGTTGGTGCGGATGTACGTCTTCGCGGTCATGAATTCCTCGCTCGCTCAATGGCCTTGCGGACCACGCGTGCCGTCAGCACGCCTGCCAGGTGCCGGCGCTGGTCCGCCGAGCCACGCATGTCGGTGATGGGTGTGGCTGCCGCCCGGGCAGCGGCAGCGGCGGCGTTAATCGCCTCGTCCGAAGGCGCCTTGCCCACGAGCGCATCGGCCGCCGCGCTCACGAGCAGCGGCGTGGGCGCGACCGCGCCAACCGCAATCCGCGCCGCGGTGATCGTGTTCCCATCGGCCGAGAGGGTCACGTTGGCCGCAGCGTTCGCCACCGCAATGTCCATCTCGTTCCGCGGGATGAAGCGCTGGAAGGCGGCGCCGCTGTTCGCCGCCGGCGCCGGAATGCGGATGGCGACGAGCATCTCGCCCGGCTGCAGCACATTCGCGCCGGGGCCGGTGCAGAACTGCTCGACCGGCACATCGCGCGAGCCCGCCCGCCCGCGAACTTCGGCGACCGCCCCGAGCGCAATCAGCGTCGGGATCGAATCCGCCGCCGGCGAGCTGTTGCAGAGGTTCCCCCCGAGGCTCGCCCGCGATTGCACCTGGATGCCCCCGATCAGCGACGCCGAGTCGATGATCGCCGGGAAGCGCTGCTCCACCTCCGGGTCCTGGTAGATGCGGGCACATGGCACTGCCGCGCCGATGCGCAGCCCACCGTCCGGCTGAATTTCGAGGTTCATCAGTTCCGGGATGGCCTTCACGTCGACCATCACATCGACCTTCCGCCGGTTCTCGCGAACCTGCACGATCAGGTCGGTCCCGCCTGCCAGGACGCGCGCTGCCGAACCGTGCTCCGCGAGCACCGCCAGCGCATCGTCGAGAGTTGGCGGCGCCACGTATTCACGTGCTTGCACTCGTCCCCCTCCATGGCCTTCGTGGCCCTTTTTATGCTCGCGTAGACATACCGGTTCCGCAGGAAAAGAGCAAGGCGCAGCCCCTGTCCCTCGCATACGAGCGAGTGGCCCTCGCGACCGGCCCCCGCCGCCCGCGGCCGCACTACAATCCGGCTGTGGACAGACCCATCTCCATTCGCGCCGCGACCGAGGCCGACGGCCCGACGCTCTCGGCCATCGAACGCGAGTCCCCGCTCGTCCTCGGCGACGTCGCAATCGCCATCGACCGCGGCGGCGATTACTTCGCGGCGGCACGTCTGATGGCCGATGTCACGGTGCTGCTCGCCGAGGTTGACGGCGAGCCCGCGGGCGTGATGGCCGGCGCCCGGCACCCGGCGCTGCTCGGCGGGAAGCTCGTCGACGTCGTCTACATCCACCATGCGCGCATCCTCCCGCGCTTCCAGCGCCTCGGCCTGGGCCGAAAGCTCGCGGCCGGGCTCGATCGTGCCTACCCGCCCGAGACCATCGCCACCCGCTACTGGTACATCGCCCGCGACAACGCGAAATCCCAGAGCTTTGCGCGCGCCGCCGCGAACCGCTGGAGCTTCGGCCCCGCGCACCTCGCGCTGCCGGCCGATCCCAATGCCGAAGCCGTTGGCCGCCCCGCCACCCCCGCCGACGCGGAAACCATCGCCGCGATGCTCAACGCCGCCCACGAGGGCGAGGAAATGTTCGTCCCCTACACGGCGGCATCCCTCGCCGAGCGCCTCTCGCGCGCGCCTGGGCAGTACTCCTGGGGCTCGCTGCGCCTCCACGGGAAGGCCGTCCTCGGCGCCTGGCCGCACGGCGACTACGTGTTGGTCGTTGCGAACGGCCCCGCGGGTTCTCGGCGCACGCGCTCGCTGGCGGTGCTCGATTACGGCTGCCTCCCCGGCGGCGAAGACGACCTCACCGCGCTCTTCCGCGCCGCAGCCGCCGGCGCCGCCAGCCGTGGCTTCGACGACGTCACGTACTTCAGCTCGCCAGGCGCGCGCCTCTGGGACCTGCTCTCCGGCCTCGGCCAGGGCGGCGACGTCTTCGATTTCTGGACGCCGGGCGTCCCCGAACCCGATGGTGCGAGCTCCCGCGGCCTCTACGTCGACCCTATCTACTTCTGATTAGTCCAGGGCCATCGCGCTCGGCTGCTGAACCTCGGCGAGGATTTCGCCCATGATCGCCTCGGCCGCGCGATCGCCGCCGTCCCGCGTGAAGTGGATGCCATCGGGCGCGCGGACCTGCACCACGTCGCCATCCGCATCGGGCAGGTACGCCGTGTACCCGCCGCTCGCGTCTGCGAACACCGGCCAGAGGTCGATGTAGCGCACCCAGTCGCGGCTGGCTGCCTGCTCCCGGAAGATGTTGTTGATCTCCGCCACCTCATGGGAAAGCGTGTCCGAGCGCATTACCGGCTGGCCCACCCAGATGAGCAGCCGCCCCGGCGCCCGCAGCATGTCCATCGTCGCGCCGACCCGCCGCGCATACTCGGCCTTCCACCCATCGCTGAAGGGCGCGTACGTCTTGCCCGCCGGGTCCTTGATGCCCTGCGGGTCGTTGCTGCCGACCACGAACACGATCACCTCGGCGCCATCCTTCGCGGCGTCGAACAGTCGCTGCGGCCAGTTGAAGTAGTCCGGCCGCGCAAGGCCGGTCGATATGTGCGCGTCGACCTCGGCATCGAACAACCCGCTGGCCTCCGACATCCGCACCAGCGACTGGCCCAGCATCTCCGCCAGCGAATCGCCGCCGATGTACAGCTTCACGGGGTTGTCCTGGGTCGGCGTGCGAACCGCACTCGGCGTGGGCGTCGGAGTCGGCGTGGGCGACCTGGGGACCTGCGTGACACCGGCGGCTGCGGTCGGCGTGGCGGGCGGTGGCCCCTCCGTGGGGTCGCCCGGGTCCGGGGCCGCAGGGATCGGGGCCGCCGCGTCCGGCAGGTCCTCGACGGGGTCGTCGCTGAGCAGGTCGCGCGGGCCTTCGAGCCGCAGGAACTCGTTCACCTCCACGAACGGCTGCCACACCGCCACCCAACGGTCGCGGTTCTCGCCGAAGGGCAGCTGCTTCGCGTCGCGCATCAGGTGCTGCGCGTTGAGCACCGCCGCGATCACCAGCGTGGCGACGATCACCAGGAACACCCGCCACGCGGGTTTCGGGGGGATGCCGTCGCCGGGATCGGGGGCTGCACTCATCGCCGCCGCGCCCTAGAACTGGAAGTAGATGAAGGGCGCCACCCCACGCGGCCCCAGTTCGTCGATAATCACCAGCCCGGCCGCCAGGCAGGCGGCCTGTGCCACCGGGATCCAGCGGGCGAACTCGAATTGCAGCCGCTCGGGCACGCGCTCCGGCACGAACTGCGCGAGCAGGCTCCCGCCGATCACCAGCACGAGCAGCGGTGTCACCAGCGGCGCCGGCCCCGGTTCGGTCACCAGCCGGGTGAGCAGTTCGAACGCGACATCGACCGACTCCGCGCGGAAGAACACCCACGCCAGGCACACGACGTGGAACGTCACGAACCACGCGAGGACCGTCTGCACGCGCGGCGCCGGCCCCGAGGTCACGCGCCGGAACGCCGCGCGGAAGCCCCGCTCGATGACCATCCCGGCGCCGTGCAGCCCGCCCCAGAGGACGAACGTCCACGCCGCCCCATGCCAGAGTCCGCCAAGCAGCATAGTTAATACGACGTTGCGAGCGGTCGCAAAGTTCCCCTTTCGATTGCCTCCCAGTGGAATGTACAGATAGTCACGGAGCCAACGCGAAAGCGTGATGTGCCAGCGGCGCCAGAAGTCCTGCAGCGAAGTGGCGCGATATGGTGCATCGAAATTTTGCGGAAAGCGGATGCCGAGCAGCAGCGCGCACCCGATCGCGATATCGGTGTACCCGCTGAAGTCTGCGTAGATCTGGATCGCGTAGCCGTAGATTCCGAACAAAATTTCGAGCGAACTGTGCTCGCTGGGCAGCCCGAACACCGGATCGGCGATGTGCGACGCGAGGTACGTCGCAATCACCACCTTCTTGAACAGCCCCAGCAGGATCAGCCGGAACGCCGGTTCGGCTTCGATGAGCCGCGTCTTCATCGGTCGGGCAATCTGCGGTTCGAACTCCGTCGCCCGCACGATCGGCCCCGCGACCAGGTGCGGGAAGAACGAGAGGTAGAGCGCGAAGTCGACCGGGCCCATCGCGCGCACCTTCCCCTTGCCCACGTCCACCAGGTAGCTGATGGCGTGGAACGTGAAAAAGGAGATCGCCACCGGCAGCGTGATCTGCACGAGCGGCAGCGACCCCGGCAGCCCCAGGTCGTCGAGCGCGTTCACCACCGATGTCGCGAAGAACCCGTAGTACTTGAACCACCCGAGCGTCAGCAGGTTCAGGACGACGCCGAGGCCGATCAGCCAGCGGCGCGCCGCCCCCATGTCCTCTTCGCCCGTAGGCGCACGGGCGATCGCCACGCCCAGCGCGTAGTTAACGGCGGTTGAACCAGCAAGTAGTACAACGAAGTGGGGATTCCAGAAACCGTAGAAGTAATATGATGCAGCTACGAGAAATAGCCGCCATGCCAGGTGCCACGGCCGGATGAGCCACGCGACGGCAAATACGAGCGAAAAGAAGATTGCAAAGTCAACGGTCGGAAAGAGCACCCTGGGGTCCCGCTGTTCTGCTCAACGCGGCTGCCGAGATCACCGCCGCGCGCTTCCCGATTCTCGCAGCTTCCCCTTCCTCACCGCTATAGCCAGCGCAACTGTTACCCCCTTATCGGACTGTAAAATCTTGGCGAACAGGGAACTCTTTCCTCGCCTCCGTCGTTTCCTCCTCTAGGCTTAGTGCAAGCCCAAATCTCTCTCTCTGGACGATGAGCGATTGTGCCCCTTCCCGGTCAAAATCACCCCTCTCGCGAACCGCTCTCTTCGGATGCCAGCAACCGCCCGCGGAACGATCGCAAACGCTCCCGCTGGGTCATCGTTGCCGCTGTTGGCGTCGTAGGTCTCGCGATGCTCGGTGGGCTCGTCGTCGCCTCCACGCTCGGCGGCTCCGATGAGGCTTCGGGCCTCGTCTCCGCCGACGAGACCGACGTCCACGTCCCCGGGGTAGCGCGCGACGGCACGCCCGCTCCGCCCACGCCAACGCCCACACCATCGCCTACGCCCACCCCGACGCCGCGTACGGCTCCGAACCCGGCCGGCCTGAAGGTCTGGTCGCACGGCGACTCGACTTCCTACTTCATGTCCGTGGCGTTCCTCGACATGATGCGCGCGCTGGGCAGCGTCGCCGTCCAGGGCACCGCCGACTACAAGATCTCCTCGGGCCTCGAATCCACCAGCCCCTTCGACTGGCCCTCGTTCCTCCAGGAGCAGATGGCAACCTACGACCCCGATGCGGTCGTGTTCATGCTCGGCGCGAACGACGCCGTCGGCGGCATCGACTACGAGTCCTACAGCGCGAAGGTGGGCGCCGTGATGGACCTCCTGAAGCGCCCCGGCCGCACCGTCCTGTGGGTTGGCCAGCCGAACTTCGACCCGACCCTCCGCCCGGACCTCGTGCAGTACGCGCCGCAGGTGAACCGCGTGTTCCAGGAGCAGGCATCGCTACGGCCCTGGGTGGTCTACGTCGATACCTGGTGGATTACCTCCGATGCGAGTGGCAATTATCAGCAGTACCTCCCCGATGAGAACGGCGTCGTGCAGCAAATGCGTGCTGCCGACGGCGTGCATTTGACCGCGGCGGGCGGCCGGCTGGTTGCGCGAGCGGTTGTCAATGCATTGATGAATCCCTAGCGCGCATCTTTCGCGGTTCCAGGTGATTCACGCGTTACACACAAGGGTGTAGGATGCTCCCCGCTGGTTGGAGGCAATAACAGCGATAGGGAGGTCCAACATGACGCTCATTCGCAACCTCGCCGTGCTCGCGATCGCGGCGATCGTCGTGTCCGGCGGCGCGCTCTTCTTGGGCACCGGCCAGGCCGACGCGATGAACCGCGGCGAGGCCAACATGATCTGCCGCAACTGGCGGTTCATGGAGAAGATTTACGAGATCGAAGTCGAGGAAGCGCAGACGATCGAGTTCGACGTCCCGTTCCACAGCTTCACCGACTGCACCAACTGGGTCTCGCGCGATAAGCCGTGGGAGTTCGTCATCGTCTAGGCGATCGAAGCCCAGCCGGCGCATGGTCCGAGGCGGGGTCCTTTCGCCGGGAGGCCGACCGCAAATCACACCCGGGACGCGCTGGCGGCGCTGACAACAGACGCCGCCAGTTGCATCTCTTCCCGGATCTCGTCGTCGGCCTCGCGCGTTTCGTGCGCGGCGAGCGTGGCGTTCA
>JBLNCO010000384.1:0-2745 GCA_050260715.1 Hyphomicrobiales bacterium
GGCACTGGGCACTGGGCACTGGGCACTGGGCACTGGGCACTTCAGAGATTCTCGATCGTCACCCGGTCCCCGGTCCGAATCCTTCCCGTGCGCAGTACCCGCGCGTAGACCCGGCTCCAGCCGGGATGCAACGCCTGGTGCATCCGGTTTAAGTTCCCATCGATAAACCAGGCCTTGTTGGTCGCGCACGGCGTCGTGTAGCGCGTCACCTCCGCCACCACCTCATCGCCCAGCCGCAGCCGGGTTCCCGGGACCACCGTGTCCCAGTCGAGCCCCCGAATGGTCACATTCTCGCCCGTGGAGCCCGGCGCGATGGGGTGACCTTCGGCCGCCATCCCTTCGATCCGCTCGAGCGAAAACAGGCAGAGCGCCCGCTCGGGTCCGCCATGGTTGAACCGGTCGTTGTGGCCGTCGCCGGCAAGCCCGAGCTCGGTCACCTCCGCCTCGGGCACAGCCAGCTTCGGTACGCCGCCCGGCGAAACGCTCAGCTGCACGATTGTCGCTTCCTCGCCCATGCGGACCTCCGCCGCGAGCGTAGCACGCCATCGCCGCCCTTCGCCCGCGCCACTTGTTGCGAAGTCGCACCGTCCGCCGGTACGCCGTGCATTCGCCCATAGCGGCCGCCACGTCATCCTGTGCCATGGCAGGGTGAGGAGGAGAACCCCGATGCGTGCCCTCTTGCTTGCGGCCACCCTCGTGGCCGCGTTCGCCTTTGTCGCCTGTGGCGACAAGGACGACGACGACACCACACCAACCACGGCAGCCACCGCCACCACCGGCGGGACCGGGACATCCGGCGCCACCGCCACCAACCCCGACGCTACCTCCACCGCCTCCAACGCCGACGACGGCACCCCCAGCTCCGGCGGCGGCTCCACGGACGATGTCGAGATCCACGCGAACCCCGAGCATCACGAGGGCAACATCACCCTCGCCGATGTTCGCGTTGGCAAGCACGAAGCTGCCGACCGCATCGTGTTCGAATTCGAAGGCGACGCCCTGCCCGGCGCCGAGGTGAAGTACGACGACCACGCCACCGCCTGCGGCTCCGGCCAAAATGTCACCGTCGGGGGCGAGGCCATGCTCGTCGTCGAAATCGACCACGCCCAGGCCCACGACAACCAGGGCGCCACGACCGCACCCACGTCGGTCGAAGGCCCCGGCCAGACCATTGTCGAAGCGAAGAGCACCTGCGACTTCGAAGGCCACGTGGACTACGTCATCGGCACCACGGGCGAGAAGAACTTCAAGGTGAGCACGCTCCAGAACCCGACGCGCATCGTCATCGACGTCCTGAAGTAACCGCATGGCGCGCTGGCCTGTCCCTCTGAGGCGACGGGTCAGCGCAGCCACCCGGCCGGACGAACGGTTCACGAATTTCGTTCGCCCATGGTCGCACGCGCAACGATCGGGGCTCCCGCTGCGGTCCGGGAAGCGCGACATAAGCTCCGGTTCGCGCTTTCTCGCTCCTGTCCCGGACAGCCTGTACGCTGTCGGCGTGCACCTGCTGGCGTTCCTCCCGTTCCTTTCGATTTCGATAGATATCAACCCGGTCATGGCCGATTTCGGCCCGTTCACCCTCACCTGGCACGGGCTCTTCACTGCGGTCGGGATCATCGCCGGCGTCACCCTCTCCGTGTACCTCGCGAAGAAGGACGGGATCCCCTCCGAGATCGCCCAGGAGATTGCGCTCGTTGGCGTGCCCTGCGCCATCGTCGGCGCCCGCCTCTTCTACGTGTTCGAACACTGGGACAACTTCAGCGGTGACCTCCCCTCCATCGTCACCGATATCACCGAGGGCGGCATCACGCTCTATGGCGGCATCATCGGCGGTGTCGTTGGGGGCGTCGTCTACGCCGCCTTCCGCAAGTGGCCCATCCCGATCGGCCTCGATGCCGCCGCGCCGGGCCTCATCCTCGGCATGGCCATCGGCCGCATCGGCGACCTCATCAACGGCGAACACCTCGCCGACCGCACCGGCCTGCCCTGGGGCGTGAAGTACCTCCACCCCGACAGCCCGCAGTACCGCGCCTTCGATAACGTCCGCTTCCCGAACGGACCGCTCGCTCTCGGCGACTCCTACCCGGTGCACCCAGTCGCCGGCGGCTACGAACTCCTCGGCGACCTCGTCATCCTCGCCATCCTCTACTTCGTCGCGCGCCGCTACCTGAAGGCGCCCGGCTGGGTGTTCTGCGCCTACCTGGTGCTCTACGGCGTCATGCGCTTCTTCCTCTCGTTCCTCCGCTACGACGAACAGACCCTCTGGAGCGTGCCCGTCCCGCAGTTCACCGCCGGGATCACCGTCGGCATCGCCATCATCCTTGCCGGCGTTTTCCTCCGCTGGCCCGGCCCGATTACCCGCGAGTACGCCGACCGCGTCTGGGGCGAGGAGGAGCCCGAGCCCGAGAAACCGGCTCCCGCCTCCGCCTGATGGCCGCCCGGCCCGTCGTCACCCTCTACAGCCGCGACGGCTGCGGCCTCTGCGACGAAGCCCTCCACTACCTCCGCGAATTCGCCTCCCGCCTCGGCTTCGACATCGCCGTCGTCGACATCACCACCGACGACGAGCTCCACCGGCGCTACATGTTCGAAATCCCGGTCATCACCCTCGAAGGCCGCGAAATCGCCCGCGCTCCCATCTACAAGACGAAGCTCCACGACCAGCTCACCGAAGCCCTCCACCGATAAACCATCGCCGCTGGAAAACCCCCAGGAGTCGCGGCCCACCGCGGCCGCTGCATGTGC
>JBLNCO010000385.1:0-6722 GCA_050260715.1 Hyphomicrobiales bacterium
GGCATCCGTTCGGCGAGCGCGGGCACGTGTGTCACGACACCGACCATCCGGCCGCGCGTCCCCAGCTCTTCGAGCGCTGCCGCCACCACGTCGAGCGTCTCGGGGTCGAGCGTGCCGAAACCCTCATCGAGGAAGATCGCCTCAAGGCGGGCGGCGCCGTTCGCGGCCATGTCGGCGAGGTTGTCGGAGAGGGCGAGCGCCAGCGCGAGCGACGCCAGGAACGTCTCGCCGCCAGAGAGCGTGCGAATCGGCCGCGACTCGTCGGCGTTGGTGTGGTCGATGACCGCGAACTCGCGGCTCGCGTCGAGGCTGAGGCCGTACTGCCCCGACGAGAGCTGTTCGAGCCGCTGCGAGGCGTCCCGCACCAGCCGCCGCAGCACCTGGTCGACGTACCACTCCGGGAATCCGCGCGCATCGCCCTTGAGGCACTGCGCGAGCGTCTGGGCGACCGACGCCACTTCGAGGTGCGTTTCGAGCTCGCTGCGCACCCTCGCCGCCTCGGCGATCTGCTCTTCGATGCGGTCGCAGGTCGCGACCGCGCGCGAGACCGCGCCCACGCACGAGTCGCGCGGGTCGCCGTGCGTTACGTCGAGCCCTGCCTCCGCACACCGTTCCCGCTGCGACGCGATGATCCGCTCAGCCTCGGCGACGCACTCCTGCTCGGCCGCCCGTGCCTGCTCGGCGGCGGCTGCGCGGGCCGGGAGCTCCGCCGCCGCCCACCCGGCGAGCGCCGCCCATGCGGCGGCGAGGTCATCGCGGGCGATGGACGGTGGTTTCAGCGCGGCAACCGCTACGAACGCCTTGTCGAACTCGGTCCAGGCCTTTGACGCTCGTTCCCGCTCCTGCGAGAGCGCCGCGTTCGCCGCCTGCTGCCGCTGCGCCGCCTTGCGGGCGTTGGCGCTGGCCTCCCGCACCGCGTTGTCCGCTGCGGCCACCTTCGCCCGCAGCTCCGCGAGCTCCGCTTCGGCCGGCTGCCCATCGAGCCGCGCTTCGAGGGCCGCGATCTGCTTCGTGCGCTCCGAAAGTTCCGCCTGGCGCTGGCTCCGGGCGCCGCTCGCGCGGCGCAGGGCGTCCGCGGCGCGCTTCACCGCCTGCTCGGCCTCGTCGCGCGCGGCCGTGACCTCGGCCATGCCCTCCGGCTGTTCGTGGTGGGGGTCCGCCGCGAGCTTCTCGCCGCAGACCGGGCAGAGGTCGCCCGCCTTCAGCTTCTGTGCGAGCGCGTAGGCGTAGTTCTGGTTGAGCACCGCCTGCCGCCGTTCCACGGCCGCGTCGCGGTTCGCTTCTGCGGTGCGCACGTCGGCTTCCGCGCTGGCCTCAGCGGCGATCGCCGCGTTCAGCGCCTCCTCCGCCGCCTCGCGGCTCGCCGAAAGCTTCGCGAGGTCGCGGTAGAGCTGCGCGATGTGGTCGATGCCCTCCGCGGTCCATTCGATGGCCGCCCGCGCTTCCTCCGCCGCCGTGCGATCGTCGTTCGCGGCCTGCAGGAGCTCCTCGGCGCGCGCGACCTCCAGCTCCGCCCCGCGCATCCGTTCCGCCAGCTCGCCGACGCCTTCGGGCGTCCGCACCAGGGCGAGCAGCCCGGCCGCCTCCGTGGCAGCCCGTGCCTGGGCCTCGGCAGCGGCCCGCCGCTCCGCGATCTCCTGGAGCGCCGGCCCATCCGCGGTGATCGATGCGAGCAGCCGTTCGAGCTGCGAAACGCGCTCGCGCGCCTCCACGAGCGCTTCCGCGGTCGCGCCCGCCAGTTCGTTGTCGAGCCGCGCCTGGCACATCGCCGCGGACGCGTTCGCCACCGAAGCGCGCCGGTTCGCCTCCTGCTGGATTCGTATCAGGAACTCGGCGCCCACCAGCCGCACGAGCATTTCGCGGCGGGGCCCGACCTTTTCGTGCAGGAACCGCGCGAACTCGCCCTGCGGCAGCACCACGCACTTCGTGAACTGGTCGAACGTCAGGCCGAGCAGCTTCTCGACCTCCGTATCGAGCTCCCGCGCCCCGTTCACGTTCGCCGTGTGGCCGTTCTTCTCGAGCCGCGCTTCCTTCGTCGTCGCACCCTTGCCGGTCCGGCGCACAACGCGCACGACCGTGTACCGGTCCTCGCCGACGGCGAAGTCGAAGCGGACCTTCGCCTCCTGCGAGCGGCGGCAGATGACGGGCTCGACGGCGTTCTCGTTCCCGTACCGCGCGACCGACCCGTACAGCGCGAACCCGATGGCATCGATCACGCTCGACTTCCCCGAACCCGTCGGGCCCGTCAGCACGAACAGGTCGGCATCGGCGCCGAAGTCGATGACCGTTGGCTCCTTGAACGAAGCGAACCCTTCGAGCTCAAGCCGGAGCGGTCGCATGCGCCTCCTCCAGCAGCTCGTCGAAGAGCCGCTGCACCCGTTCGTCGACGATGTGGCGCTCCTCCAGGTAGCGCGCGAACAGCTCCTGGTACGAAAGCCCGGCCGTGTCCGGCGGGGCCTGCTCCCGCTGGTCCTCGAAGGGCCGGATGAGCCTGATGTCGACCGCGTTCGGAAGCTCCGCGCGCAGCTCATCGCTCAGGCCAGCGCGCTGCGGCTCGTCCAGCAGTACCCGGAGGTACGCATCGGGCAACGCCTTCCCCTGCGCGACGACCTGGTCGAACGTGCCCTTTATCGAGAGCAGCTGCTTCCCGGCGGCCGTCTCCAGCTGCTCGACGGTCGCCGGCACTCCCGGCTTCGCCTCCACGAGCAACACGCCGTTGCGGTTGGTGCCTTCGCCGAAGTCCAGCTGCAACGGACTGCCCGAGTACCAGACCGGGATCGCATGCGGCATCTGTTGCTGGCGGTGGATGTGGCCCAGCGCCACGTACTGCGCCGAAACCGGGAACACGTTCGTCGGGACCCAGTAGTCGAAGATGGTCTGCGAACTGCGCTCACCGCCGCCCATCTCCGCGTCGGGTGCGGCGACGTGCGCCATGACCACGTTGACGGACTTCGGCGTGAACGCCTGCGCGAGGTGCTCCACGAGTACCCGGTACTGTGCGGAGTAGAGCCGCACGTTGTCGCCGGCGTCCTGGGCCATGAGGTGCGCCGCCGTCACCACGCGCCGCTGAGACACCCACGGGATCATCGCGACCTTCGCCGTCTCCCCCGACTTCGCCCGGACCTCGATGCACCCGCCGTCGTCCACCTGGGCGACATCGCCGAGCGCATGAACGTGGGCGAGGCGCAGCAGCGGTTGCACCGCCTTCAGCCGCCCGGGGTTGTCATGGTTTCCCGCGATGAGCACGACCTGCGTGCCGCTGCCCGCCAGCTCCAGCAACGCCTCGTAGACGATCTCCTCGGCCTGTGGCGAAGGCGACGCCGAATCGAAGATGTCGCCCGCGACGAGCACCAGGTCCACCTCGCGATCGCGGGCGATGGAGGTGATCTCCGCCAGCACCGCCCGGTGCTCGTCGTCGCGGGAGCGGCCGCGAATTGCGCGCCCGACGTGCCAGTCCGACGTATGGAGGATGCGCATCAGGCCTCCGCCATCCACGCCGCGAGCGGGCTGTCGACCGTCCCCACGCCGTCGGGAGCCGGCGTTCCGGTGGCCTCGCTCGGCCGCGTCGCCCACGCCGGGAACGGGAACTCGAGCACGATCGGCAGGGGCAGCTCCGGCTGCGAAAGGATCATCGTGCCCGGCTTGATGATGGTGGAGCGCTGCCGGTGGGCGGCGGGAAGGAAGCCGTACTCCTCGCGGCCCGCCTCGGCGCTATCGAGCCGGCCGACGACGCGGATGGCGCTGTTCGAAACCACGCGCCGCTCGACTTCGCTCGCGGTCTGCTGCGCGCCGATGAGGATGATCCCGAGCGACCGGCCGCGCTCGGCGATGTCGAGCAGGATCTCCTTGATCGGGCTCGAGCCCTCGCGCGGCGCGTACTTGTTCAGCTCGTCCAACACCACGAACAGGTGGCCTTCGCTGCCAGCCGCCTCCTTCGCATCGAACGCCGCCCGCAGCACGGCCCCGACCACGAACCGCTGCGCCCGGTCGTTCATGTTGTGCAGGTCGACCACCGTGACCTGCTTCTCCCGCCGGATGACGTGCTTCTCCGGGTTCGGCACATCGCCGCGGATGATGTCCTGCACGTGCCGGACGGCCCCGTAGAGCCGCCGCAAGAAGGCGTTGACGGTGCCCTGGCCGATCGCGGTGCCCGCCCACTGGTCGCGCGTGAGGTCGTTGTTCAGGCGGTCCGAGATGAGGTCGACGAGCTCGCTGAACCGCGCAATGCGCTCACCTTCGATGGTGACCGCACCACCGCCCGCATCCTGCGCGCGGCGCAGCTGGGCCATCACGTTGTGGATAACGATGGGGTACTGCGCGCGGTCGTCCTCGGCGTCGGCGAACAGGTAGGGCAGCAGGTCGTTCCGGCAGAAGTCGAACAGCGACCAGAAGAACGATCCGACGCCGCTGTCGCGGCGGTCCACCCAGGGCGTGGCGTTCGGGTCGTTGCGCCGCGGCGGAGCCCAGAATTCGACCTGCCCGAAAGCGCCGGCCGGCAGCCCGAGCTTCCGGTACCGCTCGCGCTGCTCCTCATCCAGGCGCGCATTCTCCTGGTCGAGGAAGAGCAGATCCTCGCCCTTCACATTGAAGATGATGGCCCGGGTCGCATGCGGGTGGTCGAGCACGCCCGAGTGAAACAGGCTGTAAAGCAGGAATGTCGCGTAGGTCGTCTTCGTAGCGACGCCCGAAACGCCGGAGATGTTCACATGCGCGCCGCGCGTGCCGTCGAGGAACTCCAGGTTCAGGTACAGCGGGTCGCCGTCGCGCGAAAGGCCCACCGCCAGCTTGCGATCCTCCCCGTTCGGGCCCTTCATCCGGTCGAAAAAGAGTGCCCGGTCGCGCTCGGCATCGACCGCCTTGCGCACGGTTGCGCCCGGCAGCGGCGGCACGAAGACCTCGGGTTCGAAGCGCGTCGTCAGCACCTTTGCGGCTTCGGTCACCTGCGCGGGCAGCTGCCCATCGGCTATCAGGAACACGTCGCTGTCGTACGATGCGCCCTCCTGCCGCGCCCGCACCTGCGAGACGACGCCGTACATTTGCACGCGCTTGCCGTCGGGCAGGTCGCGCTCCAGCGCCACGACGTCGTCGAGCTGCACGAACTGGCCGCTGTCAATGGCGACCCAGAATTCGAGGGGCGTTGCTCCGTCGGTGCCAATGCCAAGCACCCGGCCGACGGAGTTCGGGGTGGCCGCCTGATCGCTCATGTGGGCGTATTCTGCGCTAGAACGCCCGTTCTGAACAGGGTCACCGGCGAATTACTGCCTTACGAAGCAAAGGGCACCGCCATTATGCCCCGCGGCATCCTCCTGACCGCGATTTGGCATGCGTAAATCGATATGGAATCGAAACTCCTATCGCATACGCTGGACCTACCACCGTCGTGACGGAGGCCAGGTATGGAATTCCCGGTCATTGTGGGGATCCTGCTCGCGGCAGGTCTGACGCTGCTCGGGATTGTCCTCGCCCTCATCGGCATCAGCGAGGAGTAGCGGGCAGGTCCCCGAAAACATCTCGCACCAGCCTGTCGTGTGGGACATCCGCCGCGGGGGTGCGGACCGTAAAAAGAGGGGCAGGACCGGAGATGGAGCTCAGGCCCTGCCCAGGAGGGGGTGGCTGGCAGTCGCTACTGGTCGGCTGCCAGTCACCGGAATGTAACACTTCCGCTGGCGCTCGGGCGTAACAGTTCAGTGTGAGTGTGGGCGCAATTTCCCGGATTTTTCGCACCCCGGCCACCAGATAGTTCGCGACGCGCCGTTCGCCCGGCTCCCCACAGGCCCCGACAATAGCCCCGTGCGCGGGCTCTTCATCGAACCCTTTTATGGCGGCAGCCACCGGGCCTTCGCCGATGTCCTGGCCCGGCATTCGGCGCATGAGCTCGTGCTGCTCACGCTCCCCGAAGGCGAATGGCGCCGCCGCATGCGCCGCGGCGCCCAGGAGCTCGCCGCCACCTCGCGCGGCCTCCCGGGCACCTTCGATTTCGTGGTCGCGACGGACATGCTCGACCTCTCCGTGTTCCTCGCGCTTACGCGGCCTCGCTTCGCCGATGTGCCGGTGCTCCTGTACTTCCACGAAAACCAGTTCACCTACCCGCGCATCCGGGGCACGAAGCTCAACAGCTGGTTCGGGCAAATCAACTACCTGTCGGCAGTCGCCGCCGATGCCGTCGCTTTCAACTCCGCCTTCCACCGCGACGAATTTCTCGGCGCCCTCCGGACCCTCGCCCGCCAGCCGAACAACTGGCTCGTCGAAAGCGCCATCGGCGAGATCGCCGCGAAGAGCTGCGTCCTGCCGGTCGGCGTGGACCTCGGCTGGCTCGACGACCTGCCCGCAACCCGTTCGCCCGCCAGCCCGCCGCTCGTCCTCTGGAACTCGCGCTGGGAGTTCGACAAGGCGCCCGACCTCTTCGCCCGGGCCATGTGCTGGCTCGCCGGCGAGGGCGTCCCGTTCCGGCTGGCTATCTGCGGCGAACCCGGCCCCAACCCGCACCCCGCGCTCGCAGGCCTGCGCGACGCCCTGCCCGAGCGGGTGGTCCACTTCGGCTTCGCCGAAGACCGCCGGCGTTATGGCGAGTTGCTGCGCGAGGCGGAAGTGATTGTGAGCACCTCGCGCCACGAGTTCTTCGGCATTGGCATGATCGAAGCGATGTACGGGGGCGCCGTGCCCATCGCCCCCAACCGCCTGAACTACCCTGCACTCGTCCCGCCCGACCTCCATGGCCGCTG
>JBLNCO010000386.1:0-7594 GCA_050260715.1 Hyphomicrobiales bacterium
CAGGCGTTCCGGGTGGAGGTGACGGAGACGGAGCACAACTTCGTGTTCCCGCTCGCGGCGAAGCCCGACCTCTGCCGCTTCGACCCGTACAACCGCGTGCTGAAGGAGCTCGACTTCGAGAAGTCGGTGGCCGAACTGCGGCTCCAGCTGCGGGACGACGATGACGTCTGGGGGCGGGAGCAGGCCGCGAAGTCGCTCGGCAAGAAGGGCGGCCGCGAGGCGGTGGAGGCGCTCGCGGAGGCGGTGCAGCGCGACCGGTTCTGGGGGGTGCAGGCGGCCGCCGCAAAGGCGCTCGGCGAAATCGGCACGAGCGCTGCCCGCGATGCGCTGCTGGCGGCGCTGCGCGTGCGGCACCCGAAGGCCCGCCGGGCGGTGGTCGCGGCGCTCGGCGAGTTCCGGGGCGACGAAGCGGTGCTCACGGCGCTGGTGCCGTTTTCGCGGAAAGACCAGTCGTGGTTCGTCGAAGGCGAGGCGAACCGGAGCATCGGCAAGCTGCGGCTGCCGGGGTCGTTTGACGCGATCATGGCGAACTTCGACCGGCGATCGTTCCGGGAGGTGGTGCGCGTGGGGTGCATCGACGGGCTGGTCGAGCTGCGGGACGAGCGGGCGTTCGATGCGCTGGAGCGGGCGGCGGCCTACGGCGCGCCGTTCCAGGCGCGGACGAGCGCGGTCTCGGCGCTGGCGCGGCTCGGCGAGTTCTTCCCCGACCGGAAGAAGGCGCTCGGCGAGCGGCTGGCCGAGCTCACGGAGGACCGGGACTTCCGCGTGCGAATCGCGGCGGCGAACGCGCTGAAGACGCTGAAGGCGGCGGACCAGATCGAAGCGATAGAGCGGATGGCCGCCCGGGAGCTGGATGGCCGCGGCGTGCGGACCGCGCGGCAGGTGCTGCTGGACCTGCGGAAGGGCGCGGGCACGGACGAGGAAGTGCAGCACCTGCGCGAAGACCTGGAGAAGCTGCGGGACGAGAACGCCAAGCTGCGCGACCGCATCGAACGGATCGAGGCGGCGGGAGCGGCGCGCCGGTAAGGGAGGCCTATACTCGTGGCGATGACGGGACCGTACATTCTCGCGATCGACCAGGGGACGACGAGCTCGCGCGCGCTGGTGGTGGACACGGCGGGGGCCATCGCCGGCATTGGCCAGGAGGAGTTCACGCAGTACTACCCGGCGCCCGGCCGGGTAGAGCACGAGCCCGAAGAGATCTGGGAGTCCACGGTCAACGCGATTCTCGCGGCGCTGAAGGCGGCGGCGATCGAGCCGCGCGAACTGGCCGGTGTGGGCATCACGAACCAGCGCGAAACGCTGGTGGTGTGGGACCGCCAGAGCGGGGTCGCGCTGACGCGGGCGATCGTCTGGCAGGACCGGCGCACGGCGGACCTCTGCGCCGAGCTTCGGGCCGCCGGCCATGAGGAGCTCGTCGCGCGAAGCACCGGTCTGACCATCGATCCGTACTTCACGGGCACGAAGCTGGCGTGGCTGCTGCGCGAGATACCGGACCTGCGCGAGGCGGCGAAGAACCACGAGGTCGCCGTAGGGACGGTCGATTCGTGGCTCATCTGGAAGCTCACGGACGGTGCGCGGCACGTGACCGACTTCACCAATGCGAGCCGCACGATGCTGTTCAACATCCAGCGCGGGCGCTGGGACGATGAGCTGCTCGGGCTGCTGGACATCCCACGCGAGGTGCTGCCATCGGTGCAGCCGTCGCGGTCGGGGTTCGGGGTGACCGCCGAGGAAGTCTTCGGTGCGGAGGTGCCGATCCTGGCCGTGGCGGGCGACCAGCAGTCGGCGGTGTTCGGGCAGGCGTGCTTCGAACGCGGCCAGGCGAAGAACACGTACGGCACGGGCTGCTTCCTGTTGGCGAACGCGGGAAAGACGAGCGTGCGGTCGTCGCGGCGGTTACTGACGTCGCTGAGCGCGAACTCCGGCCGGGCCGGTCCCGAGTACGTGCTTGAGGGGTCGGTGTTCGTGGCGGGGTCGCTCGTGCAGTGGCTGCGCGACGGGCTCGGGATCATCGAACGGAGCGAGGACGTGGCCGCGCTGGCACGGTCGGTGGCCGATAGCGGCGGAGTGACGGTGGTACCGGCGTTCACGGGGCTGGGCGCGCCCTACTGGGACCCACATGCGCGCGGGGCGATCCTCGGGCTGACGCGAGGCGTGGAGCGCGGGCACATCGCGCGGGCGGCGGAGGAGGCGATCGCCCTTTCGAGCGCGGAACTGGTGCAGGCGATGAACGACGACCTCGGCGAGCCCATCCACGAACTGCGCGTCGATGGCGGCGCGGCGCGGGACGACCTGCTCATGCAGCTGCAGGCGGACTACCTGGGCATCCCCGTGGTGCGTCCGCAGAACACGGAGAGCACGGCGATGGGCGCCGCGTACCTCGCCGGTCTCGGCGCGGGAATCTGGGACTCGAACGAACAGGTGGCCGCCCTCTGGCGCCCGGAGCGGACGTTCGAGCCGGAAATGCCGGAGGACCAGCGGGCCGAGAAGCTCGGCCAGTGGCGCCGGGCGGTCGAGCGGACGCTCGGCTGGGCGGCGGAATGACGCGACCGGAGGCAGCGCAGCTCGCTGCGGGGCGCCCGCTCGACGTGGCGATCATCGGCGGGGGGATCAACGGCTGCGCGATCGCGCTGGAAGGCGCCCGGCGCGGCCTGCGGGTGGCGCTGTTCGAACAGTCGGACTTCGGGTTCGGGACCACCTGGCGGTCCACGAAGCTCATCCATGGCGGCCTGCGCTACCTGGAACACGGCGACGTGCGGCTCGTGTTCGAATCGCTGCGCGAGCGGGCGTGGCTGCTGCGGACCCAGCCGCACCTGGTTTCGCCGCAGCGGTTCCTGTTGCCGGTGCTGCCCTGGACCCGGCGGCCGGCGTGGCAGCTGCGCGCGGGCCTCACGATGTACGACCTGCTGGCGCTCTACCGCGGCGTGCCCCGCCACCGGCGGCTTTCCCGGCCGGCGCTGAAGGCCGATGCACCCTTCCTCCCTGCGAACAGCGACGGCGGGTTCGCGTTCTACGACGCACGGGTGCGGTCGCCGGAGCGGCTGGCACTGGAGCTGGCGCTCGAGGCGCGGCGATACGGGGCGACGGTGCTCAATCACGCGGCGGTGCGGGGCATCGGCGTCCGCGGCGGGCACGTGGCGGGCGTGCGGTTCGAGGCGGACGGCGAGTCCTTCGAAGTGGCGACGCGGACGGTCATCAACGCCGCGGGACCGTGGGTGGACGTGGTCAACGAGCTCACTGGCGGGAACCCGCCGGACCTGTTGGGCGTGACGCGCGGGACGCACATCGTGCTGGAGCTCGACCGGGAGTTGCCGAAGGACGCCATCTTCTCGACGGCGAAGAGCGACGGGCGGGTGTTCTTCGCGGTGCCGCAGGACGGGCTGTTGCTCGTGGGCACGACCGACGAGCGGTACGACGGCGACCCGGGCGCGGTGCGGCCAACGCGGGAGGACGTGGACTACCTGCTGGAGGAAGCGCGCGAGCTGTTGCCGGGATTCGGGCCATCGCGGGAACAGGTGCGGTACGCCTACGCGGGGCTGCGGCCGTTGCAGCGGATGCGCGGCGGGCCGGAGGCGGCGATCAGCCGGCGGCACGTGGTCGTGGACCATGCGAAGCAGGGCGGGCCGCTCGGGCTGTACAGCATCGTCGGCGGGAAGTTGAGCACGTTCCGGCCGCTGGCCCGGGAGGCGATCGACCGCGTGGGCGACGGCGTGCCCGTGGTGCCGCCGCACAGCGCGAAACTCCCACCCTGGCGGGAAACGTTGCGTTCGGCCGGGTTCGGGGCTACCGAACGGGCACACCTGCGCATCTACGGCGACGCTGTGAGCGAGGTGCTGCAGCGCGGGGAGGACGTCCTCTGTCCGCACCGGCCGGCCCTCACGGGCGAGGTGCGGTACGCCGCGGAGTCGGAGCTGGTGGTGACGCTTTCGGACATCCTGATGCGGCGGACGGACATCGCGTGGGCGAGCTGCCGGGGGCTGTGCTGCCATCGGAAGGCGGCCGAGCTGGCGGCGCCGATCCTCGGGTGGGACGCGGATGAAGTGGATCGACAGGTCCGCGCCTTCGAGGCCGATGTGGAGTACCACTTGCCTGGCGTAGACTGTCTGTGAAGGGGGAAGCAGTGCCAGTTCTGGACGTGGAGCAGGCAATCGGCGAGGCGGCGCGGCTGATTCGCCGGAGCACCTATGCGGTGGCGCTTTCGGGCGCCGGGCTTTCGGCCGAGAGCGGCATCCCGACGTACCGGGGCACGGGCGGCATCTGGACGCGCTTCGGGGAGCCGACGATCGACGGCTGGGAGCTGTTCGTGACCGACCCCGCGCAGTGGTGGCGCGAGGCGACGGACGAGCGCCATAAGCTGACGGAGTTCGGGCAGGCGATCGATGTGGCCGAGCCGAACGCCGGCCACGTGGCCATAGCGCGCCTGGAAGAGCTGGGGCGGCTGGCCCACGTGATCACGCAGAACATCGACAACCTGCACCGGCGCGCGGGTTCGAAAAGCGTGACGGAGATTCACGGCAACCGCTTCCTGGTGCGCTGCACGAACTGCGGCGCCCGCGACCGGCTGGAAACGGTCTCGCTGGACCGGCTGCCGCCGCTGTGCCCCGAATGCGGAGGGGTGCTCAAGAACGACACGGTGATGTTCGGGGAGCCGATCCCGGAAGACGCGCTGCGCGAGTGCTACAGGCACACGGCGCGCGCTGACCTGTTCCTCTCGGTCGGCACGTCGGCAGTGGTGTACCCGGCAGCTGACTTCCCGATTATGGCGAAGCGCGCGGGCGCCCCGCTCATTGAGGTGAACCCGGAGGAGACGGCGCTCAGCGAGATCGCGGACGTGGTGATCCGGGCGCCGGCGGGCGAGGCGTTGCCCGCGATCGTGGAGTTGCTGCTCCAGGAACTGTAACGCCGCCGCGGGGCCGCGGCGCATCAAGGTTCTCCTAAATAGTCCGATACCTGCTAGAGAAGCGGGCATTTCCGTGCCTGCGGATCGGGCGGGAACATGGACTGGAACTCGTCGGTGCTTTCGCCTTACCGGTTGCGTACGGTCCGGGTGGGCGTGCAACTGACCCTGGTGACGCTATTGGTGCTCTTGCTGTACCGGTTCATGCCGGGGCGAGGGCCAGTCAACGAGCGGGCATTCGACGCGCTGCTCGGTTCGGCGGGCATCGGTACGCTGGTGGTCTGGCGGGTGCCGTGGAGCCGCCTGTTCGAAACCAGGGCCGGGATCTGGGGGCTCTACAGCTGGTCGGTGACGGACATCGTGCTGATCACGCTGGCGATCGCCGCGACGGGCGGTGTCGATTCGAACCTCTACCTGCTGTACGTGCTCGTGGCGGTGTTCTTCGCGGCTTCGTACCCGCCGAAAGGACAGGCGGCGCTGTTCGCGTTCATGGTCGTGTCGTACGTCGGCATGCTCGCCGTGCGGGGCGACGAAATCGGGTTCGGGACGCTGTGGGTGCGGCTGAGCGTGGTCGCGCTTTCGACGTACGTCACGCTGTTTCTTTCGCGCGAACTGCTAACCCAGATGCTGGCGCACCACCACGCCTCCGCGGAAGCGCAGAAGCGGTCCGAGTTGCTGGCGGTGGTCGCGGAAGCCGCCGGGCAGATGCACAGCCTCGACCGCGACCGCGTGCTCACGGCGGTGGTCAACGCCGTAGCGGCGATGGGCCTGGAGGGCGCGTGCATCAACGTCATCGAGGAAGGCGGCAAGGTCTTCCGGCCGATGTTCGCGCGCGGCTTGCCGGCGGAGTTCGGGCCGCATCGTACGTATCCGGTGACAAGCGGCATGACGGCGCTGGTCCTCCGCGAGAAGCGAACGGTCATCGTGCACGACTATTCGTCGCAGGAAATCGCGGTGCCGGATCTGCGGGCGATGGGTTTGAAAGTCACGATCGCGACGCCGGTGTGGCGCCAGGGCGAACTCGCCGGGCTGCTCGTGGGCGCCAGCCTGGATGAGCGCGAACTGAGCGTGCAGGAGGTCGAGGCGTTCGAACTGCTGGCGGCGCAGGCTGGCCACGCGCTCGAAACGGCGGCCCTGGCGCAGGGGCTGCAGGAACGGGAGGCCCGGTTCCGGTCGCTCGTGCAGAACGCCTCCGACGTCGTGTGCGTGGCAAGCGCGGAAGGCCGGCTGGAGTTCGTGAGCCCGGCGGTGACGCGGCACATGGGCTACCCGGTCGAGGAGGCGCTCGGCGCGAGCATCTTCGAGGCCATCCACGAGGAGGATGTCGAGGAGCTGCGGGCCGCGTTCGACGAGCTGGTGCGAACGCCGGGCCGCACGCTGCAGGCGGAGGTGCGGCTGCGGCACGCCGACGGCTCGTGGCGATGGGTCGAAGGGACGTTTACGAACCTCCTGGACCTCCCTTCGGTCGCGGGGGTGGTCATCAACTTCCGCGATACTACCGAGCGCAAGGCCTTCGAAAAGCAGCTGGGGCACCAAGCGTACCACGATTCGCTGACCGGGCTGCCGAACCGGGCGAAGATCCTGCGGCTGATCGGTGAGGCGCTGAACGAGCCCGGCCCTGGTGCACCGGTACCGGCGGTGAGCCTGCTCGACCTCGACGGGTTCAAGACGGTCAACGACAGCCTCGGGCATGAGCTTGGCGACCAGCTGATCATGGCGGTGGCCGACCGTCTGCGGTCGGGGCTGCGGCCGGGCGACACCCTGGCGCGCCTGGGCGGCGACGAGTTCATCGTGCTCATGCAGAACGTTGCGGACGCAGCGGATGCGATGCTCCGGGCGAGGGAACTGAGCGCGTCGCTCGAAGGCGGCATCGAGTTGGGAACACAGATCGTGACGCAGACGGCGAGCATCGGCATCGCAATCGGCGGGGAGGATGCGCGGGGCGCGAACGACCTGCTGCGGCGGGCCGACCTCGCGATGTACGCGGCGAAGGAACGCGGGAAAGCGTGCTGCGTGCTGTTCGACGCGGAGATGGCGCGCCGGGCGCAGGAACGGCTGCGGCTGGAGGCGGACCTGCGGCGGGCGGTCGAGTGGCAGGAACTGTCGCTCCTGTACCAGCCGATCGTATCGCTCCGCGACCGGCGCGTAACGGGCGTGGAGGCGCTGGTGCGGTGGAACCACCCGCGCCGGGGCATCCTCCACCCGAGCGAGTTCATCGCGGTGGCGGAGGAGACGGGGCTGGTGGTGCAGATCGGGCGGTGGGTGCTCTGGGAGAGCTGCCGGCAGGCACGCCTGTGGGAGGAACAGGACGGCCACGTGTCGATGGGCGTGAACGTCTCCGCGCGGCAGTTCGACCAGCCGGATTTCGTGGACGAGGTCGCGGAGGCGCTGGAGGCGACGGGCCTCGAGCCGGGCCGGTTGCACCTGGAGATCACGGAAAGCGTGCTGATCGGGGACGCGGCCGGCGCGATGGACACGCTCCAGCGCTTGCGGCAGCTGGGCGTGCGGCTCGCGATCGACGACTTCGGGACAGGGTACTCATCGCTGAGCTACCTGCGGCGGTACCCGCTGGACATCCTGAAGGTGGACAAGTCGTTCATCGAGGCGATCGACACCGAGGACGAATCGCTGGCGCTGGCGCACACCATCATCTGCCTGGCGCACACACTGAACATGACGACGGTGGCAGAAGGC
>JBLNCO010000387.1:0-8002 GCA_050260715.1 Hyphomicrobiales bacterium
CGCGGGGGGCCCGGGGGGGGCGGCCCCCCCCCCCCCACCCCGGGCCCCCACCCCCCCCCCCGGGGGGGGGGGCCCCCCCCCCCCCCCCCCCCGCCCCTTTCGTATCGGCCGAGAATCCCGGCGCCCTGGCCCCGCGACGCCATGGCTCGCGTCGGCGTATAACTGGCCCACTATGCGAAACACCAAACTCAGCCGCTCAGTCGAAGGCAAAGTCGTCCTCGTTACCGGCGCCGCAAGTGGGATGGGCCGCGCGACCTCGCTCCTCTTCGGCGACGAAGGTGCCTGTGTGGCCGCCGCCGACATAACCGCCAACGTCTCCGAAGTCGCCGGCGCCATCAAGAACGCGGGCGGCAAGGCGCGGGCCTGGACGCTCGACGTCGGTGATCGCCCCGCGGTCGAGCGCGTCATCGGCGAGATCGTCGCGGAGTTCGGTGGGCTCGACATTCTCGTGAACAACGCCGGCATCGCCCGCAACACGCCAATCGACGGCCAGGACTTCGAGGCGCTCTGGGCCGAAACGCTGCTCATCGACCTCACCGCCCTCACCTACACCATCCGCGCGGCGCTGCCGCACCTTCGTAAGTCCGAATCGCCGCGCATCATCAACATCGCCTCGACCGAGGGCATGGGCGCCACCGCGGGCATCAGCCCCTACACGGCCGCGAAGCACGGCGTCATCGGGCTCACCCGCTCGCTCGCGATGGAGCTTGGCCGCGAAGGCATCACCGTGAACTGCATCTGCCCCGGCCCCATCCGCACCGGCATGACCCAGGCCATTCCCGAGGAGGCGAAGCAGACCTACGCGCGTCGCCGCACCGCCCTCGGGCGGTACGGCGACCCCGAGGAGGTCGCGCAGATGACCCTGAGCCTCGCGCTCCCTGCCGCCTCGTTCGTCACCGGCGTCGCCCTGCCGGTCGATGGCGGCCTGACCATCCGCCGCGCCTGATCGCCACAAGACGAAGAGGGCGCCCCCGGAGCAGGCGCCCTCCTCGCTTCCCCCTCCCCCGCTTAGAACCTGTCGGGGAATTGCGCGACGATCCCCGAACTGAGCATGTCGGCCATCTCCAGGATTTCGTCGTGCACCGCATCGTAGGCGGCCACGTCGCCGGCGAAGTCGCCCGTGAGGTGCGCCACCGCCTCCTTTAGTGTCAGGTCGAGATGCGTGCGCATCATCTGCCGCATCTCGCCGAAGCCCCACTGGCTCGGATTCGCATTCGAAACGAAGCGCGCGATGTCATCCGCGTTCGCGTACCATTTCGCGGTTGCGTCCTGCTGTGCGGCGGAATCGCCGTTCTTTGCCGCGTTCAAAATGTCCGCCGCGAGCAGGATGTGCTCCCGAAGCAACGCGGTGAGTTGCTCCCCGGCCGCCTCGCCGTAATACGGCGTGATCGCGTTCCCGATGTCCTCCTGGTTCCGCAGCAGCCGGTCGGTTGTCGCCTGCAGGTCCGGGATGTTCGCCGCGTCGCTCACGATGAACAGCCGCGTCCACGTGATGTGGTCCTCCCAGAGCTTGCGCATCGCGTCGTGGAGCTCGAGTGCCGCGTCGGACGTGACTCCCTGCTTGCCGTGGTTCCCATGGTTGCCGTTCGTGCCCGAGTGCGGTGGTGGCGCCGCGTTTGCTGTGAGCGTGTCCTCACCGCCCGCCGCCACCAGGAAAAGTGCCGCGCACACCGCCATCAGGAGCCCTCCAACGAGAACCAGCCGAAGCGTTCGAAACATCGCCTTTCCCCCCCGTCCCCGGCGCCGTCAGCGGTCGTACACGCTGGCCAGGCGGCCGAGCGTGAGCGCCGCGAGCAGCAGTCCGAAGTCGCGCAGCGCGATGTCGTAGAAGTCCGGGATGACCAGCAGGTTGAGGATGATGCCCGCGAGCCAGGCGGCCACGAGGTACGCCCCGAACCGCGGCCGCAACGCCACCACCAGCCCGGCGACGATCTCGATGAGCCCCACGAGGTACATCGCCTGGTCGGCGTTGCCGGGGATCACGTCGTTGAATGGCGACGCAAGGTAGGTGTCCCAGTCGACGAGGATGTTGGAGAACTTGTCGAGCCCGAAGACGATCGGCGCGACCGTAAAGCCGATGCGCAGCAGCCAGAACGCCTGGTAGGCCGCGTCCCCCTTGAGGCGCGCAGAGAGCGATCCTGCGCTCGAGGCGCCCTGCGCCTGTCCCGAAACCATCGTTGCCACATGACCCTCCTGTCTCTAACGGAGACTTGTTTGGACTATAGAGCTGCCTGGTCTCTATCGTCAACATTTACCTCCGTTAGATTTTGGGGCACAATACCTTCTGCGGCTCCCAGTCCGGGCCGGCTCCGCCCATGGATGACACCTTCGATGACCGTCTAACCAGCCTCGCCGCCCTTGGCGAGCCCGTGCGCCGTGCGCTCTATCGCTATGTCGTGAGCGCCGATCGCCCCGTCAGCCGCGACCAGGCGGCCGAGGCGCTCGCCGTGCCCCGCCACGTCGCCAAGTTCCACCTGGACCGCCTCGAAGACGATGGCCTGCTCGAAGCCGAGTTCCGCCGGCCGCCCGGCCGGAGTGGCCCGGGCGCCGGGCGCCCCGCGAAGGTCTACCGCCGTTCCGCCCGCGAGGTTGCGGTCAGCCTCCCCGATCGCCGGTACGACCTCGCCGGGCGCATCATGGCCGCTGCCATCAGCAGCGCGGAACGCGAGGGGACGCCCGTCGGGACCGCCCTCCGCGAGGCCGCCGCCGCCTTCGGCCGCGAGCTCGCCGAGGGCGCCCGCACCGATGCCAGCCGCGCAGGCGGTTCGCTGCTCGAAACGGCCCGCCAGGTGCTCGCCGACTACGGCTATGAGCCCCGCGGCGACGCGGCCGGGCTGACGCTCGCCAACTGTCCCTTCCACGCGCTCGCGCAGGACTACACCGATCTCGTCTGTGGGATGAACCTGGACCTGCTCCGCGGCTTCCTCGAAGGGCTCAACGCGCCCGAGCTCGAAGCGCGCCTCGACCCGGCGCCGGGCCGTTGCTGCGTGACGGTCTGCCGCCGCTAGCGCGCCCGGTTCTCAACCGCGGGCAGGAAGAGCCGGAAGGTCGATCCCACCCCTGGCTCCGATTCGGCCGCGAGCCAGCCCCCGTGCGAACGGGCGATGCTCAGCCCGATCGAGAGCCCGAGGCCGCGGCCCGGCACCGGACCCTTCGTCGAGAAGTACGGGTCGAACGCCCGCTCGCGCGTCTCTTCGCTCATCCCGCAGCCGTCGTCGCGGACCGTGATCGCGTGGTACACGCCGGCCGCCAGCCCCGCGGGGGTCCAGCGGTCCGGCGGCGACAGCCGCATGCGCTCGATGCTCATCGTGATCGTCCCGCGCTCGGCGATGGCGTCGCGTGCGTTCACGAGCAGGCTCACGAGCACCTGCTGCAGCGCGCCGGGATTCCCAGAGGCCACGCTGCCCGCCGCGAGGCCGCCCACTTCGAGCCGGACGTCCGGCGGGAACGATGGCGCCACGAGCGCCGTCGTCTTCGTGACCAGTTGCACCAGGTCGATGGTTTCCCGGCGCTCCACCTGTGGCCGCGAAAACTCGAGCAGGTGCTGCACGAGCGCCGCGCCCCGCCGCACCGCCCGTTCGACCTCGTCGGCGAGTTCCACGGCCGCCTGGTTGCCAGCCAGCTCCACGCCCAGCAGATGGAGGTTCCCCAGCGCGGCGGTGAAGAGGTTGTTGAAGTCGTGGGCGATGCCCCCGGCGAGCTCCCCGAGGCTATCGAGCTTCTGCGACTGGCGCGCCTGGACCTCGCGATGCCGCCGCTCCTCCTCGCGCCGCCGGAGCTCCGTGAGGTCGCGGAACATGAACCGCACGCCCGCCGGCAATTTCCGGCAGTCGAGGATGTAGGCCGCCTGCACTTCCGCGGGGAACGTCGATCCGTCCTTGCGCTTTCCGGTGAACTCGTAGAGCTGTTGTCCACGCTGGCGCTGGTACGGGAGCCCCTGCGCGACCGTATGCGCCAGCTGCTGCGCGCCGATGTCCAGGATGCGCCGCTGGCTCTCTTCGTCGAGCAGTGCCAGCCCGCTGAGCCCGGCCGCCAGGTCAGCCGCCCCGTAGCCGGTAAGCGCCCGTGCCACCGCGTTCATGTATGTGACGCGCAGCGACGGCCACGCGACCTCCATGAGCGCGATGGGCAGCTGGTCGCGCAGCTGTTCGTAGTCCGCGCGGTAGTCCGCAAGGGTGGGTAGCGCCGCGAGTTCTGCTGGTGATACTGGCACGCTAGAAATTTCGGCCGGGCCCGGTGGTGGCCTATCAGGGGTTACCCCACCCCCGGCGCGGTGCCGTGCTCACTCTTTACGTGGCGCCTGCCGAACGGTTCAGGCAGCCCGGGCCTGCGCTTCGACCCCGGCCCAGCCGCGCGTTGCAAACCACGCCGTGACCACCTCCGGGTCCAGCTGCGTGCCTGCCACCGCCGCCATTTCCCGCCGCGCGAACTCGTCGCCGAGGCCTTCGCGATACACCCTGGTCGACGTAATTGCGTCGTAGGTGTCGGCCACAGCGATGATCCGGGCGCCCATCGGGATGTCCCGGCCGCGAAGCCCGTTCGGGTAGCCGCTGCCGTCCCAGCGCTCGTGATGGTGGCGGATGTACCGCGTGCCCCGGCTGAAATCGGGGAAGCGGGCCGTCAGCCGCGCGCCGATGTCCGGGTGCTGCTTGATGTGCTCGTACTCCTCGGGCGTGAGCGACCCGGGCTTGAGCAACACCGCATCGCGGATACCGACCTTGCCCACGTCGTGGACGCGTGCAGCGAGCACGATCTCGTCCGTCAGGTCCGGCGACAGCCCCATCTCTGCGCAGATCGCGGCGCTGAATTCGGCTACCCGTTTGCAATGCCCGAAGGTGTAGGGGTCGCGTTCGTCCACGATGTCGGCCAGCGCGATGACCGCGTCGCGTGTCTGGCGGCGAAGCGCGATCTGGTTGCGCATCGCCCGGTAGACCACCGGCAGCGGCAACACGAGCAACAGGAGCAACAGCGGCTCGACCGCCCCGGCGAGCGCGGCCCCACCGCCCGCCGTATAGAGCGCGAGGTCGTATGTCAGGTCGCTACGGCCCCGCACGTAATCCCAGACCATCCGCTGGAAGCGCAGCCCGAGCTGCGCCCAGACCACCATGAACACCAGCACATCATTCGCGATGAACATCGCCCCGCCGGCCCCGAAGATCGCGGCCGCCTCGGCGCTGTTCTCCGGCGGCAACCGCAAATCGCCGGCGAAGAGCTGGAACACCAGGCTCCCGGCGACAACGCCGAGCAGCGCCTGGCACGTGTTGAACACCACCTGGCGCATGAAGAGCTGCTTGCCGCGCACCCCGCTCACCAGCTCCGCCGGCGCGATCGCCAGGGCGACCGTGACCGCCGCGAGCTCGGGGCGGAGGAGCAGCGCCGCCGCAAACAGCGGCGCGGTATCGGTGACCATTCGGCGCCGGAACGCAACCTGCAGCGGGAACAGCCGCCCCACCACGATCAGCGGGACGAGCACCGCCGCGGCCCAGAGGTCGCCGCTTGCCTCGACCGGCTGGATTGCCCAGAGCGCGGCCACCGCCACGACACTCAACACGGAAACCAGCGTCACGACTGCGATGACTCGCCTGTCCGACCGGCTGTCCAATTTGCTCTGCCTCGTAGAACGTAGGAAGGGCGGCAACGCCGCCCTTCTCGGATCATCGGACCAACCGTTGCCTGCCTGCACCGTTAGAGCAGGCGAAGGTTCAGCAACCCGTAGGTCGTGAGGGTCAGCGGCTGCGCGGTCGTGCCCTGGGTCCAGAGCGAGCTGCCCCAGCCCAGCACGATGCCCGTCGCTGCGATGTCGAAATCCGGCCCGCTGTGGTGAACGATGATCTCCACCGGCACCGGCGTCCCGAAGAGCCCCCAGCTCGGCCGCTGGTCCTTCACGATCACCGTCTGCGCCTTGAATAGCAGGCTGTCGTTCACCACCGCCTGCACGTTCGCATTCGACGGAACATGGAAGCGGACTTCCACGTAGTCGACGTCGCGCAGCCGGTCGAACGGCAGGTGGACCGTCACCGAGACCGGGGATCCGTTGACGATGATGGTGGGGTCGGCGGCGCACCAGACGAAGCGTGCTTCGGCCGGGTCCGCTGGCTGCAGGAAAGCCGCGGCCGGCACGAGCGAAACCATCGCCAGTGCCAACACCAGGCGCCGTGCTACCCCGGGGATGGATAGGAATGACACGGATCAGCCTCCAGGTGTGTCTGGAGCGCTTCCTGCTTCGGCGAGCCCGGCTGTCCTTCCTCCGTCGGGGCGGGACCCGTGGCTTTGCGTCACCGGATTTCGCCGGCTTTGCCTTTTCGGTCAGCGAAGTGCTGCCACCTGAACGTTCGTCGCTCGCAACCTTTTCCCCAGTCAGAAAGCCGTTAGAGTCGATGAGCGGTGGCGCCGCAGTCGCGCGCAGGGTCTGGTGGGGTGGCGTTCCGGGTTGGCGCGATTGGCCCCACACTGGTCACGTGCGCATCGATGTCCTCACCCTCTTCCCCGAAGCCTTCACCGGCCCGCTCGATGTCTCCATCATCCGGCGGGCGCGCGACGCCGGCCTGCTCGAGCTCGCCCTCCACGACATCCGCGAATTCGCCACCGACCGCCACCGGAGTGTCGACGATTACCCCTTCGGCGGCGGCCAGGGGATGGTGATGCGCGTCGACGTCCTCGACCGCGCGCTCCAGCACGTGCAGCAGGAGGCGGAGCCCCCAGGCCTCGTCGTCTATCTCTCCCCGCAGGGCGAACGGCTGCACGACGCCCTCGTCCGCGAACTGGCCGCCTTCCCCAGGCTCGTACTGGTCTGTGGCCGCTACGAAGGCGTCGACGAGCGATTCATCGAACACTGCGTCGACCGCGAGGTCTCCATCGGCGACTACGTCCTTACCGGCGGCGAACTCCCGGCCATGGTGCTGATCGATGCCGTCGCGCGCCACATCCCCGGTGCACTCGGCGACGAGGCCTCACCCGAAGACGAGTCGTTCGCCGGCGGACTCCTCGAACACCCGCAATACACGCGCCCCGCGGAGTACCGCGGCTGGCGCGTGCCCGATGTCCTGCTCTCCGGGCACCACGCCAATATCGAGCAGTGGAAGCGCGAGCAGCGCCTCGAGCGCACCCGGCAGCGCCGCCCCGACCTGCTCGATGGCGCCGGCGACTGATTCCCGGTGAACGCACGGTTATAGTGCGCAATACTTTCGAAACTATTCACCCACGTTTCGCGCGCATCTGCACGGCGTTTCTGCGAAAGAATTTACCCCGGACGATCAGCCCGTTTTCCCACGCGTACTGACCGGTATCGTTACGGACCATATTGTCATCGCCGATGGACCTGTCACGGCCATGTAACGCCTCAGCCGCTGACCTGGACCTGCTGCCGGTGACCCACGCCCCTGGCACCGCCGAACTCGAACGCGGGAGATCGCTTCCGCATCCCCTTCGCGTTGGGAGGCTCCATGTTTCGTCTACTCGCTCTCGCCGGGGGTAGCATCGCCGCTGCGGCGATGGTCCTCGCCGTTCTGCTCCTCGGGCCCTCGACTTCGGCGCCGGATGTCTCCGCAGCCGGCCTCCCGCCTGTTCCGGCCGGCTGGCCCTCGACGCTCCAGGTCGGCATGGGCGACGGCCCCGGCGGCGCCGCCGCCATGAAGGCAAGCGCACCCTTCGCTTTTCGCTACCAGTACCTCGCTGGCGGCGTGAACACTGGCAGCGGTTGGGCGACCTGGAATAGCAACGGCCAATTCGTGACCAACTACATCCAGGAATCCGCGTCCAGCGGCATCACTCCTGTCTTCACCTACTACATGATCTTCCAGTCGGCGCCGGGAAACGCACAGGGCGAAACGAGCGGCGTCTACAACAACCTCCAGAACACGTCGACCATGACGGCCTACTGGAACGACCTGAAGCTCTTCTTCCAGCGCGCCGGCGCCACTGGCGTCCGCACCGTGCTTCACGTCGAACCCGATATGTGGGGCTACGTCGAACAGCGCACGAACGGCAGCGACAACGCTGCCTC
>JBLNCO010000388.1:0-9019 GCA_050260715.1 Hyphomicrobiales bacterium
GAGCCGCCGCGGCACTGAGCCGACCCCAGGGCTACCAGCGCTCCCAGTGCACGTACTCGTCCAGCGGCTTCCGCGGACGTGCAGGGCGGCGCTGGTCGCCTTCGGCCGGGTAGCCGAACGCGATGCAGTTCGCGACGGTGTATCCCTCCGGCAGCTCCAGCACCATGCGCGCCGCCTCCGCGTTGTGCATCGAAGCGGGGCACGATGCCACTCCTTCCGCCCAGGCCGCGACCATCATGTTCTGCGCTGCCCGGCCCGCATCGAAGGGCCCTCGGAAGATGCTGAGCGGCTTCCCCACCTGGCCCCTCTCGGGTTCGAGGACCAGCGCCACCACCACCGCCGCGCCCGGCAAATGCGGCGTGAAGTCCCCGCAGGCCGCGATCGCCTGCTTCTGGTCCGGCTCCCGGATGACCACGAAGCGCACCGGCTCGAGCGCCTTGGCGCTCCCCGCCATCCGCCCCGCCTGCAGGATGCGATGCAGCACATCGTCGGGGATCGGCCGCCCAGCGAACGCCCGCGTGTCGCGTTTCGAAATGATCGCTTCGTACGGCGTCATGTCCCTCCCCACGGCGCCGGATTCTACCGTCCGAAGCGCGGGAACCGCGAGCGCGGGCTCGCCGGTTCCTGCTAGCCCCGCATCCCGGCGTCGAGCTCGGCCAGCAGTTCCGCCTTCAGCGCCACGAACTCGGGGGCCGTCACCAGCTCGCTGCGCCGGGGCCGCACGAATGGCACGCGGACGCGTGCCTGGATGCGCCCCGGGCGGCTCGTCATCACGAACACCGTGTCCGAAAGGAACAGCGCCTCCTCCACGTCGTGCGTCACGAACAGGACCGTCCGGCGGTCGGCCTGCCACACCTCCTGCAGCCAGCCCTGCATCTCGCGCCGGTTGATCGCGTCCAGCGCGCCGAATGGCTCGTCGAGCAGCAGCGTGTCGCGCGGCACCAGGAACGTGCGGAGCAGCGCCAGCCGCTGCCGCATGCCGCCGCTGAGCTGCGCCGGCCACGATCGTTCGAACCCCGCGAGCCCGAACCGCCCAAAGAGTTCCGCCGCCTGCCGGCGGGCCTCCGCCTTCGGCACGCCGGCGATCTCCGCGCCGACCGTCGCGTTTGCCATCGCTCTCCGCCACGGGAAGAGCAGGTCCTTCTGCGGCATGTACGCCACGAGCCCCGGCCGCCCGGCCGCGCTCACGCCGTCCACCAGCGCTTCGCCGCTATCGGGCCGAAGCAGACCCGCGAGCATCCGCAGCAGCGTCGACTTTCCGCAGCCGCTCGGGCCCAGGATGCTCACGAACTCGCCCGCCTCCGCCGCCAGGCTCACGTCGTCGAGCACCGGCAACCGCCCGCCCCCGAAGGCGTGGCTGATGTGCCGGAACTCGACCGCGAAGCCCACCGGCTACTCCCGTGGCAGGAACTCGTTCGTGAACGCCGCCTTCACGTCGATCTCCTTCTGCGTCAGCCCCGCCTCCCGGAGGAACCGCTCGAAGTTCGTCCAGATGTCGAGGTCCTGCAGGCCCCACTGCCGGCCGGGGTCGACGTAATGCGTCGTATGGTACTGCGCGCTCAGCCGCACCAGCTGTTCGTCGAGCTCCGGCGCCGCCTTCAGGAGCGCGTCCGCGGCTGCCTTCGGGTCCGTGATCGCCTCCTCGTAGCCGCGCGAAGTCGCCGCCATGAACTTCCGCACGAGGTCCGGGTCATCCTTGATCTTCGCCTCGCTCGTGATGATGACCGGCGTGTACCAGTCCGGGATGCAGTCCAGGTGGTCGGCGAACTTCACGCTCGTCACGGGAACCTTCGCCACGTCGCGCGCGCGCATCACGTCCCAGCCTTCGAACACCCAGACGAAGTCGTACCGGCTCTGCTGCATCCCCGCCAGGTAGTCGACATCGCCGACTTCGATCGACTTCACTTTCGATGGGTCGCCGCCGTCGCATTCCACAAGCTTGTGCAGGATTTCGGTCTCCAGCGGGCCGCCGTACCCGCCGTAGGTCTTGCCTTCGAAGTCCTTCGGCCGGTGGATGTTGTCCTCCTCGAGCGCGAAGAAGCTCGAGTCGTTGTGCTGCATGATTGCCGCGATCGAAACGATGGGGACGCCCTGTTCGCGTGCCGGGATTACGCCCTCCTGCACCGAAATCCCGAAGTCCGCCTTTCCCGTCCCCACAACCTGCTCCACGCCCGTCTGCGCCGGCTCGACGATCTGCAGGTCGATACCCTCGTCGCGATACCACCCCTTCTCCTTCGCCAGGTAGATCCCCGAATGCTGCGTGTTCGGCGTCCAGTTCAGCATCAGGGTGACCTTCTGCATGCCGCCGTCGTCGTCATCGTCCCCGCCGCACGCCAGGGCGAACATGCCGGCGATCGCAAGCAGCGCCACCGCCGCAAGGGCCCGGACCACCTTCGCCTTTCGGCTGTCCTCGTTCATCTCCCCTCCTCCGAGTGCTGCACGTACATCCAGGGCGTCGCCAGGCGCGCGGCGAGATGCACCGCGGCGAACAACGCCATGCTCACCAGGGCGACCACGAAGGTCGCGACGAATACCCGGTCGACGCGGAACGATGTCTGCGCCCGTGTAATGAAGATGCCCAGGCCGGAGCTCGCCCCCACCCATTCGCCGATGACGGCCCCCAGCACCGCATAGGCCGCGGCGATTTTCAGCCCGGCGAAGAAGTTCGGCAGCGCCGACGGGATGAGCACGTAGCGCAGCGTGCCCAGCCGCCCCGCACCCATGCTTCGCACCAGCCCGACCATCTCGCGGTCCGCGCCGCTCAGCCCGTCGACGGTGCTCACCACAATGGGGAAGAAGCCGATGAGCGCGACCACAATGACCTTCGGCGTCATCCCGAAGCCGAACCACACAATGAGCAGCGGCGCGAGGACAACCATCGGGATGGTCTGCGAAGCCACGAGGATCGGGTAGAGCACCCGCCGCACCAGCGGCACGAGTGCGATCACGGTCGCGAGCGTGACGCCGACCGCAGATGCGAAGAACAGGCCGAGCAGCGCTTCGGTCACCGTCGTCTGCGTCTGGCCGGGGAGCGTCCCTCGCGTCTCGAGGAAGGCATCCCAGATGCGGCTTGGTGCGGGCAGCACGTACGGCTTCGTATCAAAGACACGCACCCACGCCTCCCACAGGCCGATGAGCGCGATGAGCAGCAGGAGCGGGGGCAGGTACTCGCCCAACCGCCCGAGCGCGTACCGCAGCACTGTGGCTCCACGTCCCCGCCGTGCCAGGTCGGGGGGCGCCTCCGTGATGGCGGTCATCGCTCTAGCTCCGGAACTTCCCGGTGAGCCCCTCGATCGTGGGCTGCGCCACATCGTCCCGCGTCTGCTCGACCTTGATCACGCTGACGAGGCCCCGCGCGCCCGCCTTCAGGCACGCCTCGTGCACCCGCCGCACCAGCGGCCAGAGCTCGTCCGGTTCGCCCTCGACCGTGCTCCCGAGCGCCCCGACTTCGTACTTGAGCCCCGACTCCTGGATGACCCGGATGGCCGCCTCAATGTGCTCGTAGGGGTTTGATTCGGTCCCGGGCGGGTTCGCCAGGCATTCGATTTCGACAATCACGGCATGTCACTTTCCGGGCAGGCCGTGCGGGAACACGAAAGGCCGGGGAAGTCACGTCCTCCGGCCTGCATCGCAGCCCGGAAGAAGCACGTGGTACGCGTCGCCCTCAGGCTGCATCGCCACGCCGCTTCCCTACGCCCGCATTACCGGGATCAGGTTCCTGGAGTTGTCCCTCGGGACTCTCAGCCTTGCGGCTCCCCCAGCGGCATGCCCTATTCAGTTGTCCCTCAAACCCTACGACTTCGCTCACCATTCCGTCCAGTTGTATCCACCCATTTGCCCCGTAACGAACCCTCGCTGCCACCTGTTGGCGACGGCCGGGTGACTGTCTAGGGCCGATACTACGGGCGAACGCACCTGCGTTAGTTCACTGCGGATGGCTGCCCGTGCAGGTTCCCGGCGCCCTCAAGCCCGGCGGAGTACTCCGCCGCCACTCGGTCCATGACTCGCAGGCCGCCTTGCGGAACAGCCGCCGCGGCATGTTCGCGGCCCTCGGCGTCCTCGCCGCCGGCGAAGTCGCCGCCACGGTTGTCGCACCGCCGATCGGCGCCGTCCTGCTCGGCTCGACCGGCGCCGCGGTCTTCCTGGGGCGCCGTACCGAACAGCTCACCGCCGAAGAGCACCGCCGCGAGCTCGCCCGGAGCGCCGACCAGCGCGGCGATGCCGGCCTGGTCGATCCCGAGACCGGCCTCCCGAACCGCCAGCACCTGCTCGAACAGCTCGGCCGCGAAGTGGCCCGCGCCGAACGCTACGGCCAGCCGATGACCCTCTCGGTCATCGAAATCGAACGGCTCGCCGAGCTCGAACACGCATGGGGCCCCGCCACCACCGAGAAGGCCGTCGCCCACGTCGCCGAGACCCTGAAGCGCGTCGTCCGCAGCTCCGACTTCCTCGCGCGCCTCGATGACCGCCGGTTCGCGGCCGTGCTCGTGAACTGCTCCGAACAGCAGGCCGCCGCCTTCGGCGAGCGCGTGATGCTCGCCGTCAGCAACCGGCCCCTTCAGGCCCGCGAACGCGGCCGGCTGCCCGTCTACGTCAGCGTCGGGATTTCCGCCCTCGCGTACGAAGGGGCGAAGTACCGCGGCCCGCTCGACTTCCTCAGCGCTGCCGGCGGCGAAATCAACACTTCGACGCCGCGGGTGCGCACCAGTCCGCCAAAGCCCGCCGCCGCCCGCGAGCCCGCTGCCGTGGCGGTCGCAGCTGCACCGGCTCCCACCGCGGCGCGCTTCGACCCGCACGCCCTGCGCCGCCAGCTCGTCCGCGATTACTACCCCGATGGCAAGGCCGACGACTTCGCCACGGCCTACGGGAAATTCCGCCGCCGCAACGCCAGCTGATTCGACCCGCTAGCCCACCTGGATGCTCTGCCCGCCATCGACCGGCAGCAGCACGCCCGTGATGAATTGCGCCTCGTCCGACGCGAGGAAGAGCGATGCGTACGCCGTGTCCCAGGCCGTGCCCATCTGCCGCCGCAGCGGCACGCGGCGGCTGCGCATCTCGCGCACGTCCTCGCGGCTCATCCCACGCGCCTCGGCGTTCCCTTCCACCGCCATCGGCGTATCGAGCAGGCCCGGCAGGATCGCGTTCGCGCGAATGCCGTAGCGGGCGTTCGCGGCCGCGATGTGCTGCGTGAACGCGTTGACGCCCGCCTTCGACGTCTTGTACGCCGCCATCGGCACCGAGCACACCGACGCCACGGACGAGATGTTGATGATCGACCCGGATGCCTGCTCGCGCATCACCGGCACGACGTACTTACAGGTCAGGAACATGCCCGTGAGGTTCACGTTGAAGATGCGCTGCCACGTCGCGAGGTCGAGCCGCGTGGCGGTCGCATCGCCTGCACCGATGCCGACGTTGTTCTGCAGCACGTCGATGCGGCCGTAGGCCTCGACGCAGGTCCGGGCCATCGCCTCCACGGCCGCCTCGTCGGTCACGTCCGCCTGGAACACCCGCGCTTCGCCGCCTTCCGCGGCGATCATTGCCCGCGTCTCCTCCGCCGACTCCTTGTCGCGGTCGACCAGCAGCACGCGCGCTCCCTCGCGCGCGAAGAGGATGGCCGTTGCCCGCCCGTTGCCGATGGTCTCGCCGGGGGTCTGCCCCGCGCCGACCACGATCGCCACCTTGTCCTTCAGCCGCATCGCGTCCCTCCCGTGCCTGCGCCGAGAGCTTAGCGCGGCGGCGGAGCCCCGAACACCCGGGTTCGCCGAAGGTGCCCGGCAGCGCCGGGACTTCGAATGCCCCACGGGGACGATTTGCGGCCCGGGGTTGCGCGCCGCGGTCTCCGGCCATCCCGCCCGGGTACAGCAACGGGGGCCGCATTTGCGGCCCCCGTCATTCGTTGCTCCTGGCCCGGGCTCAGCCCTTCGCCTGCACCTCGGCGAGGTGCTCGCGGAGAGTCTGGCCGGTCCGCCACATCGGCTCCGCGCCTTCCAGGCTCATGATCTTGTCCCAGTTCGCCTGGACCCACTCCGCGTCCTTGATCTCGTCCATGCCCGGGCGGACGCCGGGGCCTTTGACGATCGCCGCGCGGTTGAAGTTGCCCGCACCCGCTTCGATGATGACGCCGCTATCGGTGCACTCCTTCGAAACCAGGTACGTCACCGCCGGCACCACGAACTCCGGCTTCAGGCGGTCCACCATCTCCTGCGGCATCACCGTCTGGGTGAGGCGCGTGCCTGCCACCGGCGCGATGGTGTTCACGTTCACGTTGTACTTCGCGCCTTCCTGCTTCAGCACGTTCATCAGGCCGAGCATCGCCGTCTTTGCGGCGCCGTAGTTCGCCTGCCCGAACTGGCCGTAGATACCCGACGACGACGTCGTGAGCACCACGCGCCCGTACGACTGCTGGCGGAACACCGGCCACGCCGCGCGCAGAACGGTGAACGAACCCTTGATATGGACCGCGAACACCTTGTCCCAGTCGTCTTCGCTCATGTTGTGGAACGCGACGTCGCGGAGGATGCCGGCATTGCAAATAACCACGTCGAGCCGGCCGTACGTGTCGACGGCCGTCTTCACCATATTGAAACCGCCGTCGTAGCTCGCCACGCTGTCGAAGTTCGGCGTCGCTTCGCCGCCGGCTGCCTTGATCTCATCCACGACCTTCTGTGCGGCTGCCCGGTTCTCGCCCTGACCGTGCGGGTCGCCGCCAAGGTCGTTCACGACCACCTTCGCGCCCCGCCGGGCCAGGTCCATCGCATATGCGCGACCGAGGCCCGCGCCCGCCCCGGTGACCAGGGCCACCTGGCCTTCAAACGAAATTGCCATTCTCTCTGTCCTTCTTCCTGATGGTTACGTTTCCCCGAGCTGCTACCTGCCGGCGCCCGCTACGAGGCCTTGCGAACGGACAGGTTACCAGTTAAGCGGGCTTAGTTCCCCTTCGCCCCTCCGCTGCTCCCGCGGCCGCTCGATCATCGCCTGGAACCACGCCTCGGTGCTCGCCACGCGCCACACGAGCGGGTGGCCACCCGTGGCCGATAGCTGCTCCCGGATCGCCAGCACCGCCTCCGGCTTGAACACGTCCGTTCGCCGTTCGGCATCGTGCAGCAGGCCGTCGATCCACGGCCGCAGCTCGTTCCGTTCCCACTGCTTCTGTGGCGGCGCGTAGGCCAGCTTGTCCTTCCGGTCCAAGATCTCGTTCGGCACGATGCCCCGCATCGCCTCGCGCAGCGTCACCTTCGTCGTGGCGTTACGAAGGATCAGGTCGGGCGGGAGCGCCGCGCAGTACTCGGCCAGCCGATGGTCCAGGAATGGCAGGCGAACCTCGCGCCCGAAGGCCATGCTGTTGCGGTCCGCGTAGCGCAGGAACTCGGGGAGCTGCGTCACCGTTTGCCACCGTACAAGCTCGTTCCGCAGCCGGTCGCGGAATGGAGCGATGGAATCCGCGTGCGCCGGCGCGAACTCCCGGTGCAGTTCGAGCGAGACCAGCTTCGAAGAGCGGTAGTACTGCTCCGCGAGCCCATCGCGCAGCCGGCCGGGCAGCAGGTAGTACGCCGCGAACTGCGTTGGGCGTCCGATCCCGCCGTACCGCCCCACGAACGCCGCCAGCTCGCGCATCACCTTGTCGATCCGGCCCTTGCGCAGCCAGTGCGACCAGAACATCCCGTGCGCCTGGTCGTACCCCGCGAGCAGCTCGTCCGCGCCCTGGCCGTCGAGCAGCACCGTCGTCCCATGCTCCCTCGCGAGCGACATAACGAGCCACTGCGCGAACGGGCTCGCGCTCGCGATCGGCTCCTCCTGGTGCCACTGCAATTCGCCGAACTCCGCCAGGAAGCGCTCCGGCTCGACCCAGACCTCGTGCGCGTCCGCGTCGACCTCGCACGTCAGCAGGTCGATGTAGTGCCCCTCGTCGTGCGCCCGGGAGCGGAAGCGCGCGCTGAATGTTCGCTGGTGCACCCACTGCGACGACTTCTGCGCGTTGATGGTCGCGACGATGCTCGAAGAATCCACCCCGCCGCTCAGCGAGCTGCCCACCGGCACGTCGCTGCGCAGCCGGATGCGCACCGCATCGAAGAAGAGCTCCCGGAACCCCTCGATCGCCGCCTTCGGGCTCGATGGGATCGTCGCGCTCGTCGGCCGCCAGTAGCGCTGTGGTTCGCCGCGGCCATCGGCATCGATGACCAGGTAGTGCGCCGCCGGCACGCTCTCGATGCCTTCGAAGAAGCTTTCCTCGTCGAGGTCGAGGTCACCGCGGGCGATGTACCGGAACACGGCCTTCCGGTTCGGACGCCGGAGCTCCGGCCGCACCGCGAGGATCGCCTTGATCTCGCTCGCGAACACGAGACCCCGCGCCGAACGCGCAAGGTAGAGCGGCTTCTCGCCGAAGCGGTCTCGCGCGAGGAAGATCTGGCGCTTCCGCGCATCCCAGATGGCGAACGCGAACATGCCGTTCAGCCGCCGCAGGCAATCCGCGCCCCACGCCTCGTACGCCCGCAGCAACACCTCCGTGTCGCCGTCGGACCGGAATTCGTACCCGAGCTGCTTCAGCTCGCTCCGAAGCTCCAGGTAGTTGTAGATCTCGCCGTTGTAAATCAGCGCCAGGCCCGCCGCCTCGTCGACGAACGGCTGGTCGCTCGCGGCGCTCAGGTCGATGATCGAAAGCCGCGTGTGGCCGAACCCCACGCCGGGCGCGAAGAAGCTGCCGTCGCCATCCGGTCCCCGGTGGCGCAGCGTCGCGATCATCGCCTCGATAATTCCGGGTGGCACGGGCTCGCCGCCCGTCCGAAACACCCCCGCAATGCCGCACATTTGCTGGCCTTTCTGCGTCGCGGGCTGCGCACGCCCCACGGCGGCGCGCGAGTACCTGGGGTGTCGCGATGCTAACAGCGCTGTCGCTAACGCACGAAACCACGCGCGTAACCGTATGATGGCGCTCGTGCCTGGCAACATGTGGGACTCCGAGCCCGAAGACCTTTCGCTCCGCCTCCACGGCGTCGGCATGCAGCCCATCGAAGGCGAC
>JBLNCO010000389.1:0-7151 GCA_050260715.1 Hyphomicrobiales bacterium
GTTCAACGATGCGATGCCACAGGCGTACACGTCGGACTACCAGGACCTCGGCCTACTCGACAGGGACGAGTGGCCGATGTTCACCGGCTGCTTCTACAACCGCATCTTCCTGAACATCGCGGCGACGCGGCTGGTGGCCGGGCGGGCGCTGGCCGGTTCGGCGGACGCCATCGAGCAGCGGTACCTCGGCGGTGCGATGGCCCCAACGCCGAAGCCGCCGCTCCGCGAACGGCTGCCGCAGTGGAAATACCGGCTGCGGTCGGCCCCGAAGCTCATCTCGATGTTCCTGACGCTCCAGAAGAGCGCCGAGAAGGCGGAGCGCCGTGTGATGGCGCTCGAGCCGAAGGTGTACGCGCTCGACCCGGCGACGCTTTCGGACGAGAGATTCGAACGCATCCGCGTGAAGCTCGCGAAGCTCGGGGTCGATGTTGCGAAGGTCCATCTTCGGGTGACGGCGGCGGCGGGCCAGGGGTTCGACACGGTCGACCGGCTGGTGCGGCCGATCCTCGGCGACGAAACGGATGGCCGGCTGCCCGTGCTCTTTACCGGGCTCCAGGGGGTCGAAAGCGCGCAGATCAGCCTGGACCTGTGGGAGCTGTCGCGGGTGGCCGTTCGGGAAGGCCTGGCCGACCGGCTGCGCGCGGATGACTTCGACCCGTGGCAGGAAGCGAACCCGGCGTGGCACACGGCGTTCCGGGCGTTTATCGACCGGCATGGCCACCGTGGGCTGAACGAAATGGAGCTCGCGGCCAGGACGTGGCGAACGGACCCGGGGCCGGCGATGGCGGTGGTGAAGTCGTTCCTCGACCTGTCCGAGGAGCAGAGCCCGCAGGCGACGCTCGAGCGGCAGAAGGCCGAGCGCCTGGAGCTCACGCGGGAACTTGAGTCGAAGATGAACCCGGCCAGGCGTGGCGTCTTCCGGTGGGCGTTGAAGGACGCGCAACGCTGGGTTTCGCTGCGAGAGCGGACGAAGTCGGTGCTCGTGCGGGAGGCGCGGTGGGTCGACCACTTCACGCCCGAGCTCCAGCGGCGGCTGGTGGAGCGGGACCTCATCGACCAGCCCGACGACCTGTTCTTCCTGACGACGGGCGAGGTGACGGAAGTCCTCACCGGCCACGCCGCCGATGACTACCGCGACCGGGTGATCCGGCGGCGGCGCGAATACGAACGGAACCGGCACGTGATGCTGCCCGAGCGGTTCCGCGGACGGCCGGTGCCGCTGTCGCCGGACGAGGCGGGACACAGCGGCGATGTGCTAACGGGCACGCCGGTGAGCGCCGGTGCGGTCACGGGGCGGGCGCGCGTGATCCTCGACCCGCGGGTGGACCGCGAGTTCGCCCCGGGAGAGATCCTCGTCGCGCCGGTCACGGATGCGGGATGGACGCCGTTGTTCGCGCTCGCATCGGGTCTTGTGGTCGACATGGGAAGCGCGCTCAGCCACGGAAGCACGGTCGCACGGGAGTACGGCCTGCCGGCGGTGGTGAACGTGCGGCACGCGACGCGGCTCATCCGGACCGGCGACCTGATCGCGGTCAACGGAACGAAGGGGACGGTGACCATCGTGGAGTCTGCGGGCTAGTCGAGTACCCGCACGAGTTCGATATCGAAGACAAGGTCGGTGTTCGGCGGGATGCGGGGCGGGTAGCCGCCGGGGCCGTATCCGAGTTTCGAGGGAATGAAGACGGTCCGCTTGCCGCCTTCCTTCATGCCGAGGATGGCCTCGGAGAAGCCCGGGATGACACCGCCCACGGCGAACTGCGCGGGTCCCTTGCCTTCGGAGGAGTCGAAGACCTGGCCGTTGGCGGCGAACCTGCCGGTGTAGTTGACCACGACCTGCGACGTGGCCTTCGGCGCCCTCCCTTCGCCGACGACTTCGTCGACGTACTTGAGGCCGGACGTGGTAGTGGTTGGGTTTTCGAGCACGACGGGTGTCCCTGGAGCGAGTGTGGGGGCCACCACGGCGCGCGTCGGGGTGGCGGTGGCCGTTTGCGTTGGAGTGGGTGTGGGTTCGGGGTCGGGGCCATCGCCACACGCGGCGATGGCGGCCGCGGCGAGCACGGCCATCGGTAGGCACAGCCAGAGTCGGTTCACGGGACTCAGGCTAGGGCCGCCCCCCGCACCGGTACAGCGCTACACGGCAGCGAGGCGGCGGGCAGCTTCGGCGAGCGTCTCGTCGGATTTAGAGAAGGTAAACCGCACGAACTTCGAGCCCTCGCCGGTACGGTAGAAGCTCGAGCCGGGGACGGGCGCCACGCCCACCTTCTCGGTGAGAAAGTGGGCGAAGGCGGTATCGTCGCCGTCGAAGGCGAGGTCGCGGAAGTCGCCCATGATGTAGTACGCGCCTTCGGGGCTGTGGCAGCGGAAGCCCGCCTCGCGCAGGGCGGTGAGCAAGAGGCCACGCTTCCGTTCGTACATCTCGCGTAGCTCGCCGTAGTAGGCGTCGGCCTGCTCCATCGCAATGGCCGCGGCTTCCTGCAGGGGCGCCGGCGCGCCGACGGTGAGGAAATCGTGCACCTTCCGCACGGCGTTGCTCAGCGGCGGTGGCGCGATCACGTAGCCCAGCCGCCAGCCCGTGACGCTGAACGTCTTCGAAAGCCCGGAGATGGTGATCGTGCGGTCGTACATCGCGGGGAGGGTGGCCATGGGGACGTGCTGGCGGCCGTCGTAGAGGATGTGCTCGTAGATCTCGTCGGTGATGCAGAGGCAGTCGAACTCCTGGCAGAGCGCGGCGATTTGCTGGAGCTCGCCGCGAGTGAACACCTTGCCACTCGGGTTGTTCGGCGTGTTCACGATGATCGCCCGGGTGCGGCTGCTGAAGGCTGCGCGGAGCTCCTCGGGCCGGAACGTGAAGCCCGGCGCGTGGAGCGTGACGTAGACGAGCTTCGCGCCGCTCATCGCAGCGTCGGGCACGTAATTCTCGTAGTAGGGCTCGAAGACGATGACCTCGTCGCCCGGCTCCACGACGGCGAGCATGGCGGCCATCATCGCCTCGGTCGCGCCACAGGTGACGGTGATTTCGGCGTCGGGATCGAGGTCCATGCCGTAGAAGCGCTTCGACTTCGCGGCGATGGCCTGGCGGAGGCGGAGCGAGCCCCAGGTGATGGCGTACTGGTTCACCTCGGCTTCGATCGCCTCGACCGCCGCGCGCTTGATGAAGTCGGGTGCAGGGAAATCGGGGTAGCCCTGCGCGAGGTTGATGGCGCCGTGGACCATCGCGAGGCGGGTCATTTCGCGGATGACGGATTCGTTGAAGACGGCAGTGCGGGCGGCGATATGGTTGCGGGGCGCGCTCGAGGTCATGTCCGGATTGTACGGAGCGCGGGAAGCGGTGTCGTTGGCGGTGGCGGGCGGCAGCTGTTTCGCTACCATGGGACGCGAGGGACACGTGCCGACCACTCCGACGAAGGACTACTACGCGATCCTCCGGGTACGACCGGAAGCGACCGCCGCCGAAATCAAGGCGGCGTTTCGGCGTCTCTCGTTCGAAACGCACCCCGACCACAACGCGTCGGCCGATGCGAACCGCAAGATGGCGGAGCTCATCGAGGCGCGGAATGTCTTGCTGGACCCGGAGCAGCGCCGCCGCTTCGACCGCGAACGCGCGCAGGGGCGGCCGAAGCCGCCCACGGTCATGGGCCAGCGGCGCCGGGAAGAGGCGCGAAAGCCGCCCACCCGGCCCGTGTTCCGCAAGCCCGCGACCGAGGGGATGGGATCCATCCAGCCCGAGCGGATGCCCGACTGGTACGAGTTCCTCGGCCTGCGGGTGACGGCTTCCTCGGCGGAGGTCATCACCGCGCTCCGGCGCATGACGATGCACCTCAACGCGGCGAACTACTCGCCCGCCGACGACCAGGTACTTCGGCGGCAGGTGCGGATGGCGGCGGACGCACTCACCACGCCGAAGGAGCGGGAGATCTACGACCGCGCGATGCAGGGCATCCCGCCTCCGCCGGGGCGGTACCCGCATCTACACCCGAACCTGTACACGTTCCTCGGGGTCTCGCCGAATGCTCCCTGGGAGCGCATTGCCCTGAAAGTGACCGATCTCTCCGCGGGGCTCCGGAACGGCTCGCCCGAGCTGGCGGAGATCCAGCGCGCGCTGAAGGTCCTGCGGGACCCGGTGAGCCGGGCGGAGTACGACGCCGCGCTCGCCGGCGCCGGGTAGAATTCGGTCATGGTTACATCCACTCGCCTCACGCTCGACCAGTTCCTGGCGATGCGGGACATCGATGAGCGGCGCCTGGAGCTGATCGACGGAGAGGTCTACGAGAAGGTGTCACCACGCTGGGGCCACGGGCGGATCGCGGGCGAGCTGTACCAGCAGCTCAGCCAGCACGGGTATGCGTCTGTGGAGACGCGGGCAATCATCCCCCCCGTTGGAGGGTTCGCCGCTTCGGCCCCACTCCCAGACGTTGCGTTCTACCGCACCTCTCCGCCCCCGGACGACGACTGGATGCGCGAGCCGCCTGATGTGGTGGTCGAAGTGCTATCGCTGGGGCAAAGCCGGCGCGAGATGCGGGCGAAGGTCGAGCTCTATGTAGCCTTCGGCGTGAAATCTGTGTGGGTGGCCGACCTCGAACGCGAGAGCATCGACGTGTACGAAGAGGGCGGCCGGCGCACGTTCGCGCGCGGGGAAGAACTCGAGACGGCGCACGTGCCGGGCCTGCGCCTGGCGGTCGGCCAGCTCTTCGACCCGCCAGCACCCGCCACGGAGAACTAGCGTCCCTGGCACCGGGTAGAATTCGGTCATGGTTACCTCCACTCGCCTCACGCTCGGCCAGTTCCTGGCGATGCCGGACATCGATGAGCGGCGCCTGGAGCTGATCAACGGAGAGGTCTACGAGAAGGTGCCACCACGCTGGGGCCATAGCCGGATCGCGCTTCGCATCGGCGAGATCCTGAACCGCTACGGAGTCGCTGGGGTTGAGGCGCGCGCCATCATTCCGCCCACCAGTAGATTCGGCGCCTCCGCTCCCTTGCCGGATGTCGCGTACTACCGCACCGCTCCGCCCCCGGACGACGACTGGATGCGCGAGCCGCCCGACGTGGTGGTCGAAGTGCTGTCGCTCGGGCAAAGCCGGCGCGAGATGCGGGCGAAGGTCGAGCTCTATGTAGCCTTCGGCGTGAAGTCTGTGTGGGTGGCCGACCTCGAACGCGAACTCATCGACGTGTACGAAGAGGGCGGCCGGCGCACGTTCGCGCGCGGGGAAGAACTCGAGACGGCGCACGTGCCGGGCCTGCGGCTGGCGGTCGGCCAGCTCTTCGACCCGCCAGCACCCGCCACGGAGAACTAGCGGTACCGGAGCCGGCGCCAGACGTGGCGCGGCGGGCCAAGCAGCACCGCGTCGTGCACGTTCCGGTAGCGGTGAGCCAGGCCGGTCGGCGTCACGCGCCGGAAGCGGATGGTCATGTGCTCGACGCTGTGCTCCTGGACGAAGCCGACGCGCTGCACGGTGCGGCGCAGAGGCAGGTCATCGTCGTAGAGGCGTGAGTCGCCCGGCTTGCGCGGGCGGGCATCGAAGTCGGCGTAGAGCGCGCCACCGGGGCGGAGGCAGTTGTGGAGGTTGCGCGCCACACCTTCGACGTCGACGACGCTGGCGAACGTCTGGATGGCAGCGACCGCCTGGAACGTATTCGGGGCTGGCGGCTGCTCGTTGAGGTCGAGGATGGTGTGCGGGATGTTGCGCCGGGAGAGCCGGAACTCGGTGAGCTTGAGCAGCGGCACGGAGATGTCGGCGAGGGTGGCGTTGTAGCCGAGGAGGGAAAACATCGCGCCTGCAGCGCCGGGCCCGCAGCCGAAATCGAGCACGCTCGCGGGCGGCGCCTCGGTCATGTCCTCGGCGATCATGACGGCGACTGGCGGCGCGTACCCTTCGGCCTGGAGATAGGCGTGCCAGAGCAGGCCGAAACACATGGTGTGGACGTGCAGGAAGAAGTCCCGGACATCTTCGGGCGTGTTGCGGCTGGCCGCATTCCACTCCTGGGTCGAGAGTTCGAATGCGTGGGTGGCGCGATAGATCACTTCCTCGGCGTCGGTGTTGAAGTAGGTGCTCAGATCATCGATGACGGACGAGCGAACATCGGGCAGTCCGCGGAGCATGAGCCCTTCGCGGAACGCTTCCATGGAGCGGCTGCGGAAGGCGGCACGGCGCTTCGGGCCCCATGTGGAGCGGTCGACCGGAGGCGTGTTGGGGTCGAGCGGATCGATATGGCCAGGAACGTCCATGATTCCCCCGTGCGGCAACGAGTGCAGCGATCGGGCTCCGCCCGGCGGGGAGAGCTCGAGCGTCCGTCCCGCGCTGATCGGCAGGAACGAACATCCGGCAGCGGCGTCGCACATTCGTGGCTGTAGTGTGCGCAACCGAGGGCGCGACGGGAGATGTCGCGATGGCCCAGGTGGCGATCGTGGCGATCGGGGGCGGATTCGTGCGTAAAACCGCTGTTGTTTACCGGGAATTTGACGGAGCTAGCAAGCCGCTTCGGCACAGTGCAGGCGGTCTTCCATCGGGCTTGCGCGAGGGCAGGAGTCCCCTGGCGGCTATGCACGGAAGATGTCATGAGTCCCGACCCTCAGCCAGATGATGTGCACATCGCCTGGGCGAATGGACGTGCCGTACATCGAGAGCGCGCGGCCGTCGGGGGCCCAGGACAGCTCCCACACATCCTCGAGCCGCTTGTACTGCTTTACGCGAAGTGACGGGCGAAACGGGCCGCCCCCCTCCAGATCCTCGCGAAACTTCTTCACTGCCTCTTTGAACGCGGCCTGCTGTGCCGGCGTCAGCGCACGGTAGTCGCGGATGAACCTCGGGTCCTCGTCGTGGGTGGGCACCGGTTCAGGGAGAACTCAGCCTCTCATCCAGGCTGCGCAGGAACTCCTCTGTCGAGAGGTGGCGACTCGGCTCCGCTTGCTTCACCTCGTCCACCATCGTTCGAAGGTCCTCCACGAACTTTTCGCCATACTCCTCGAGCGGGTCGATCTCTTCGACGCCCGGGCGGAGGAGGGTCAGCGCGCCGGGGTAAGACAGTACCTCGAGCTCGTCGCCCGGCGCCGGCCGCAGGCCTTCGGGGAGGTCATCGGGGAGGCGGATTCGGCCGTCGGGTTCGACCACAGCGCGTGCCATATCTGCATTATCGGCGATGCCGGCGCCGGG